>JAJXXA010000005.1 GCA_021781335.1 Actinomycetes bacterium | reverse complement strand
GCCACGACTGAGGCGACCGCAAAGGTATTGGGAATGTTCAAGGCTCGCCGCAGCGCCTCTTCTCGTCGCGTCGCGACTGTGGTGATGACGCCGCCCAGTTCGCGCTCGTGCGCCGCGAGAAGGATGTTCCACACGAAAGGATAAACGGACGCGCCTCCGGCGATTTGGTAGCGGTCGAGGTCGCGGTCAGTCGCGGCGAGGACCGTCAGGTCGGCGCAGATCACCAGCATCACCGGCACTTGGTCCAAGGTTTCGGGAAAACCGTCAGGCGTCGAACGTTGTTCCGCCGCGGCGCGTAAGGATGACGCCGCGGCGCGATCCTCCGGTGACGCGAGCGGCGAGAAGGGAATCAATCCTGCAAGCAGGTGGGCCACGTAATCGTGCCAGGCGTCGAGGTAGGCGTCACGCACTGCCCGTCGTAACGCCGGGTCGCGCACGACTATGACGCGCCACGCCTGTCGGTTGCCGCCCGAAGGCGCGAAACGGGCGTCGTCAAGGATCTGATAGACGACATCGTCGCTCACTGGTTCTGAGGTGAAGGCACGCACTGTCGGAGTGGAGCGAAGGGCGTCGATGAGTTGCATGAGGACACCCTACGCCGGGTGGGTTACGCGTCGCGCCGCTGCAACAACGCGATGCCTACACCCAGCGCCACAGCGACGTAGATGGCGAGCACCACGAGAGCGGTCCACGCAGCGAATAGTTGTGCGGGTGGGGTGGTGGACATCATCGCTCGACCGAGCGCCGACGGCTCGTACCTGGTGATCGTGTTCTGCCAACTCTGGGGCAAGAACAGCACGATGATCGGCAGAACCAGCAGCAGCGATGTGAAGACGCTTATGCACGCGGCACTGTGCCGCAAGATAAGCCCTAGCGCGAAGCCGAACACGGCGAGCAAGGTCAAGTAGACGCCGGCGAAGATCACCGAACGCAAAACTGCGCCACTCGAGAGAGAGTCGGTCGGCACGACGCCGCTGAAGATGGCTTGTCCCATGCTGAATGCGATGAAACAGACGATTTCGCTGATGATAAATATCGATGCGGTGAGAACTATCAACTTGCTCACAGCCAGACGCATCCGATTGGGCACTGCGGCCAAGGTGGTGCGAATTGAGCCGGATGAATACTCACTCGAGATGAGCAGGACTCCAATGACGCCGACGGCGAACTGGGCGAAGATGGTCCCGGCCAGACTGGTCGATACGGGATCGAAGGTGAGACGATTCACCGGACTCGTCTCGTGCCAGTGACTACGCACCGCCACCGTGATCAAGGCGCCCAGCCCCAAGGTGAGCACGATGAACACCAGCACGCCCATGATCGAGGACCGCACGGAGCGGAACTTGATCCACTCCGCTCTGGTGCTCGACCACACAGTTTCGTCAGTGCTCACGGTGCATCATTTCGGGACTGGCGGAACCGTATTCCACTGATTCGGCGGTGAGGTTCATGAAGACGTCCTCGAGCGACGCTCGTTGCGGGGTCAATTCAAAGATGGTGATGCCCGCGAAATGGGCGAGCGTACCGATTTGATCGGAGGTCAATGCACCGATGGTCAGGCCACTTTCGGCATTCTGCAGTACCACGCCGTCGTTGCGCACGAGCAGCGCGGCGAGACTCGAGGGATCCGATGACCGGACGAATACTGTTCCTTGCGCGGTGGTCGTCAGCTCGTCGACGGAACCCTGCGTGATGAAACGGCCTCGACCTATGACAATGATCTGGTCTGCACTGACCGCCATCTCGCTCATGAGATGCGAGCTGACAAAGACCGTGCGACCCTCTTTCGCGAGCGACCTGAAGAAATCGCGGATCCAGCGAATGCCTTCGGGGTCAAGGCCGTTCACGGGTTCATCGAAGAGCAGGACACCCGGGTCGCCGAGCAGTGCTCCGGCGATGCCGAGACGTTGGCTCATGCCGAGGGAGAATCCACCAACCTTCTTGTGCGCGACAGACGCAATGCCAGCAAATTCGAGCACTTCGTCGACTCGAGAGAGTGCAATCTTGTTGCTCACGGCAAGCGCTCGCAAGTGATTGCGCGCCGAACGACCGGGGTGGACCGCCTTGGCGTCAAGGAGGGCACCCACTTCGCGCAACGGTGACTTGATGTCGGCATACTTCTTACCATTTATGGTCGCACGACCCTTGGTCGGATGATCAAGGCCGAGGATCACCCGCATGGTGGTGGATTTCCCCGAGCCATTCGGACCGAGAAAGCCAGTGACGACGCCCGGTTTCACCTCAAAATCGAGGTCATCCACCGCGAGGGTGTCCTTGTAACGCTTGGAGAGGTGGTCGATCTTCAACATGAGCGCTGCTCAGACACTAGTGAGAAATGCGAGCGTCGCGCCTGATTGGCCGCGTCCGAGCTAGCCGTGCGGCGTCGAGCCGGGGGCTCGACACTGAGCGCACGTGCCCGAGAGTGCGACGTGATGTCGATCCAATTCGAACCCGTAACTCTCGAGCAGGTCGTGGCTCAAGTCATCGAAGTGGGTACTTGGTATCTCGAATGTCTGCTTACATATCTCACAGGTGAGGTGCCCGTGCACGGTGCCCGCCAGGTGAAACACCGCGGCACCTTGGCCCAGGTGGGCGTGGACGATAATGCCCAGTTCCTCGAATTCTTCGAGGATGCGATAAATGGTCGATGGGCTCACGTCGGGTTCGCGTTCCTGCACCGCGACGGTGATGGCATCGGCTGAGAGGTGACCAGTAGCCTCCGCGAGGACCTGGGCCACGGTGCGCTTGGCTACGGTCACCCGCTTTGAGGCGTGACGGATCCTGGAGAGAATGTCCTCGATTGAACTTTCGCGAACGGCCATACCAAAGACTAGGACCGTGCACACGACGAACCAGAACCCGTAGTCTCGAACCATGAACAAGAAATCTGTAATGGTCACCCGCGTCGACGCGCTTGCTGATCGACACGACCCCATTGTGGTCACGCGGCCACACTTGACCCTCGGGACCTCGCTCAGCGCTCCGGCACCCGAGTCGAGTGAGACGGCATTCGTGGCAATGGGTTGTTTTTGGGGTGCGGAGCGCAAGTTCTTCGAGATGAACGGCGTGCTCGTGACGAGCGTTGGATATCAAGGTGGATTCACTGCGAACCCGACGTACGAGGATGTCTGCACTGGCCAGACCGGACACGCCGAAGTTGTCAAGGTGGTTTTTGATCCGCACGTCGTTTCCTACGGCGACGTGCTGGGCTGTTTCTTCGAGAATCACGATCCGACCCAGGGCTTTCGACAAGGTAACGACATAGGCACCCAGTACCGCAGCGCGATCTATTTCACTGACGAACGTCAAGAGCGCATCGCACGAACCCTCGCGCAGGTCTATGGTGAGAAGCTCCGCGACGCGGGTTATGGTCCCATCACGACCGAGATAGCTCCGGCGGGTCCGTTCTACATGGCTGAGGAGTACCACCAGCAATACCTGGTAGCGAACCCCAATGGCTACTGCGGCATCGGGGGCGTGGGCGTTAGTTGTCCGGTGGGTTTGTCACTGGACTGAGGAGAATTGACCGAGAATCTCCTCGGCCTTCATGGCCATGGAACGCACGATCTCGCCCGCGGGGACGAGACTGTCTATGGCACCGACCGCTTGACCGGCCGGGTAGCACTCCTTGTTGGGATCGACCCCGAGGGTGTTCGCATCTCCGCCGAGGTGGAACGTTCCGTTCGTGAACGACACGCTGAGTTGCTCGGGGAATTTCTTCAGAAGTGAAGGCTGGGCTTCGTAGAGATCGGTGGTTTGGTTGCGCAGCACCCGCATGGTCTTGCCCGAGAAACCTCGCGATACCACGGTGCCATCTTCTTTGGAGGCGATTATGCCCTCACGAAAGCCCGGCACCGCCCGCGCTTCGGGGGTCGCGATGAATCGAGTCCCGACCCACACTCCGTCGGCGCCGAGCGCCAGCGCCGCCGCGAGACCTCGACCATCAAAGATGCCACCTGCGGCAACGACGGGAATCGAGCCACCAACTGCGTCAACTATGAGCGGCACCAGGGGCATCGTGGCAACGGTCCCCGTGTGGCCGCCAGCTTCTGTACCCTGTGCAACTACGACGTCGCATCCCGCGTCGAGTGCGCGCTTCGCGTGTTCGACCTTGCCACACATGGATATGACCAGGACTTGGTGTTGGTGGCACAGGTCAATGACGTGGCGCGGAACACCGAGTCCGGCTACGAAGGTACTCGCACCACCTTCAATCAAGATCTCGACATTGTGCACCAACGTTTCGGGAAAGGCTGTAAGAAGATCGACGCCAAAGGGTTTGGTCGTGAGTGCTCGTGTCGCGGCGATTTCAGCGCTTAACTGTTCGCTCGTCATCGTCGACGCGCCGAGACACCCGTATCCGCCGGCGTTAGACACCGCCGCCGCCAGAGCGCTGTAGGCAACGCCACCCATTCCCGCAAGCATGATGGGGTATTCGATCTTCAACAGTTCAGTGAGTCGCGTCTTCATGATTCCTCCTGGGCCCAAAACTACACAGTGCGTGACCTGAGACGTAGCAACGTAACCCCTAGGACCGCCGCGATAAGCGACGATGCCAGAAGCCCAAGTGTTATCGCGCCATAGGTGACGCTTTGTGGGCCAAAAAGCTGGTCCGCGAAGAGGAGCGGTACCGTGAAACCGATCGCGCACAGTACCGATGCCGCCACGAGCGTGCGCCATGAAATTGATCGGTGAAGCTTGAAACCGATCAGGGCCGCGAGCGCGACACCACCCGTGATACCGACGACCTTTCCTACGATGCGAATGATGATCATTGCGATGATGATGCTCAGCACGTCACCCTTTGATGAGAGGACCCGCCAGCGAATTCCACACGAGACGAGCGCAAAAAGCGGCAGTACGAGAGCGGTCGACCACCGACTCAACGCGCGTTCGAGATCGAGGGCGACCACTTCATTGAACGAGATGGCGAGTCCGCCCACGACACCAGCAAGCGGGGGTTCGACGTTGGCCCAGACGAAACAGAGCCAGATAGCGAATACGAACACGACGCCCAACGAAGGTACGCGCAATTGTCGTGAACTCCACCAGGCCCCCGCGACGACGACGATCAGGGCGAGCACGCCTGCGCTGTGCACACGAGAGGCGCCGGTGAGCGCCAGCACCAGCACCGAGAACGCGTCATCGGCGATCGCCAACGTCAAGAGAAAGATACGAAGTTGCGGCGGCAGCCTGCGCCCGGCCAAGGCCAGAACTCCCAGAGTGAAAGCAATGTCGGTCGCCATTGGAACGCCCCACCCGTGGCGAAGAGCGTACGAATGAGTGAGCTCACCTGCGAGCAGGGAAAGCAATGCAGTTACGACCATGCCGCCGAGGGCGCCGAGGATCGGGGGCAGGGCGTGCGCCGGTCGTATCAATGCCCCCGTTCGCAATTCTCTCGATAGTTCTAAGCCGATAGCGAGAAAGAAGATGGTCATCAAACCATTGATTGTTAGATCGTGTAGCGAATTAAGCGCGCTCAGAGGGAGCGACGGGCCCCACCAAAAACCGGTAGTCGCGCTCTCGTACGTCGAAGGACTCGCGGCTGACCATAGTAAGGCGACCACCACTCCGGTGCCTATGAATGCGGGGGCACCATAATCGTGGTCAATGAGTCGAATGAGCCGACCGTGCGCGGGGGTGCCCATGACAAAAGGCTACTTGGGTTGTGAAGTGTTACACGAGCTCCATTAGGGTGGTCCCCATCAAGAAACCAATGCTGCGCGCATCTTCGAGCAAGGATCATTCATGGGCGACCAAGTAGTCGGCACGATGCCGAAACGTGAACTGTATTTTGTCTTCGGTGCGCTCATGCTCGGCATGTTGCTCGCCGCGCTTGACAGCACGATTGTCTCGACGGCATTGCCCATCATCGTGGGTGACCTGCACGGTGCGAACCACCTCAGCTGGGTCGTGGTGGCTTATCTGCTTTCGTCCACCGTGAGCACACCACTATGGGGAAAACTGGGCGACCTGCATGGTCGAAAGATCTATTTCCAGGCCGCAATTGTCATCTTTCTCGTGGGCAGCATGCTGTGCGGACTCGCGCACTCAATGCTCGCGCTGATCCTGTTCCGAGCGATCCAAGGTCTCGGTGGTGGCGGACTCATGGTCGGAGCGCAGGCGGTCATCGCTGACATCGTGCCTCCACGTGATCGTGGTCGATACGCGGGTTTCTTTGGCGCCGTCTTTGGAGCCGCGACCGTGCTCGGACCATTGCTTGGCGGATTCATCGTCGAACAGTGGTCGTGGCGATGGATCTTTTTCGTCAATGTGCCTTTTGGAATCGTGGCACTCATCGTGACGGCATCGGCACTACCAAGCGCGGGTGCGCGCGTCCAGCACGTTATTGACTACGCCGGCATCGTGACGCTGACGATTGCCTCGTCCGGGCTCATCTTGTTCACCTCGCTCGGGGGCACGAGTTTCGCGTGGCTCTCGGGCAAGTCGCTCGGACTCCTCGCAATCGGCCTTGTGTTCACTGTGATATTTATCGTGCTCGAACGTCGTTCGACCGAACCCATTCTCGCGCCTCGGCTCTTCAAGAATCGAGTCTTCACGTCGGCGTCGGCGATTGGATTCGTCGTCGGTTTCGCGATGTTCGGTGCGATGACGTTTCTGCCCCTCTACTTTCAAGACGTGCGCGGTACGACGCCAACCAATTCCGGACTTCGACTGTTGCCGATGATGGTGGGGCTCTTCGGTGCATCGATCATCACCGGGCAGCTCGTCTCCAAAGGTCGAAAATATCGTCCGTTCCCAATTCTGGGCACGGCCATCATGACCATTGGCCTCGGTCTCTTGGGCTCGGTAAGCGATTCTTCTTCGCTGTGGTTCATGGGAATCTATATGTTCATCCTGGGTGCGGGCATCGGACTCGTGATGCAGATCCTGGTCACCGCGGTTCAAAACGCCGTGCAACATGAAGACGTGGGCGCCGCAACTGCGGGAGCCAACTTCTTTCGTTCCATCGGCGGTTCGTTCGGCACCGCCGTGTTCGGTGCACTCTTCGCGAATGAACTGCCCCATCAACTTGCGGCAGGCTTCAAGGGGCACAACGTGGCCATTGGGAGCTTCTCAATCTCGCAGCTGACCCCGGCGAGCCTTCAAAAGCTCCCGCCGACTCTCTTTCATATAGTGATCCATTCCCTGGCGAGCACTATTCAATCGATCTATCTGTGGGCGATCCCGGTTGGCGCATTGGCGTTCTTGTTGTCTCTCACCCTTCCCGAAGTGAAACTCAGGGAGCATCTGCACCCAGTTGCCGACGAAGTTCCAATGTCAAACGCTGACCCGCTTCTTTGATGATGCTCAGGCATTCGATGAACGCCTGGAGATCTCCGTAGTAGGGGTCAGCGAGGTCCAGGTCCAGGCCTGGTTCGATGAGATTTCGCAGCAATATAACGCGAGTGTGAGGGTTCGTGAGGCGTATAGAAACGTCACGCAAATGCTCACGTGTCATGACAATGACGAGGTTGTGACGATTGAGGTAGCCCTCGTCGGCGAAAGCGGCTCGTGTGCCTGGTTGGCTGTAGCCAGCCTGGTCCAGCGCGGCTCGAGCTCGAGGGTCCATCTCTCGTCCGACGTGCCAGTTTGCGGTGCCGGCGCTGGTCACGACAATCCGATTGGCGAGGAACTCGTCTGTTGCAATTTGATTACGAAATGTCACCTCAGCCATCGGCGAGCGGCAGATGTTGCCAGTACAGATAACCGATAGGAAAAATGGACGAAGCGCGGAGATGTCGCTCATAAGAATTGATTCATTCTTACAGTCGCCGCCAACTTTTCATGCGCACA
>JAJXXA010000082.1 GCA_021781335.1 Actinomycetes bacterium | reverse complement strand
ATCGTGGGTCCTCGTGGGTCGTCGTGCCCTCGAACAGCGAGGAGCAACTGATGCTGAGCGGTCGTGAGGCCGACCGCGTTCGCCTGCTGTTCGCTCCAACGCTCAAAGAGACGCATGCCGGTTCGAATACTGAGGAGTCGAGCGTAAATCTCATCGGAGAGTTCCACGTGCCCAGTATAACATCGTGAAACGATAACATCGCTTAACGATATAAAATTGCGCGCACCCCTCTCACAGTGCTGCGACTGAACCGAGGAGCAGATCATTCATGAGTAGAGCCACGAATTCATCGGCGTCGAACGAGGAAATCTCGCTCGGTGACTTCACGACCACGCGCGACATCCTCAGCCTCGTGCCCTTAGCAGTGGGCATCGGCGTCATCGGCGCTGCAATTTCGCTCGCGCTGCTCGACATGATCGGTGTGGTTACCAATCTGCTCTACTACCAACGCCTGAGCGTGCACCTGGTCTCCCCCTACGGCAACACCCTTGGCCCCGTCGCCGCGCTCATCCCCATCGGGGGAGGCTTGATCGTAGGGCTGATGGCGCGCTTTGGCTCAGAACAGATTCGAGGACACGGCATACCCGAGGCCATGGAACGAATCCTCATCAACGGCAGCACCGTCGCGCCGCGACTCGCAATCCTGAAACCAATCTCGAGCGCGATCAGCATCGGCACCGGCGGCCCCTTCGGAGCCGAAGGTCCCATCATCCTCACCGGGGGTGCCATTGGTTCGATCATTGGTCAACTATTTCCGCTCACCGCCGCCCAACGGCGAAGTCTTCTGGTCGCGGGCGCGGCGGCCGGCATGAGTGCAGTCTTCGGCACGCCCGTGGCGGCGACACTCTTCGGCGTCGAACTCTTGGCCTTCGAGTTTCGTCCGCGTTCGATGGTGCTCATCGGCGTCGCCGCCGCGACCGCTGACGCGCTACGCATTGGCTTTGCCTCGTCCGGACTGGTCACCGCCCAACCCATCTTCGTGATTCCGGCGCACGCCCCCATCGTCGGCTTCGACCTGCTCGGAGCTGCTCTCATCGGCGTCGCGTGCGGACTGGCGGCGTGGCTCATGACCCAAGCCGTGTATTTGTGCGAAGACCTCTTCACCCGACTCGCCGGTCACCTTCACTGGATGTGGTGGCCATCGATTGGTGGTGCCGTCATCGGGCTTGGCGGCCTGGTCGACCCTCGAGCCCTCGGCGTTGGCTACGACACGATTCACGCTGAACTCCTCGGCCAACTCGGGGTTGGAGCGTTGGCGCTGCTCTTCATCGTCAAGCTGATCATCTGGTCGGGGGGCCTCGGCGGAGGGACCAGTGGCGGCATCCTTGCGCCCGTGCTCATCATGGGCGCGGCCTTGGGCGGCGTCATCGGCCACGACCTACCCGGTGGCTCGCCCGGCGTCTGGGCGCTCATTGGTCTTGCCGGAGCCCTCGGCGGGGTGACGCGTTCTCCGTTCACCGCCATCGTCTTCGCGTTCGAATTGACGTACGACCAGCACATCCTGCTCGCGTTATTGGTAACAGCAACGCTCGCACATCTGGTGAGTGTCCTCATCCTCAAGCGCTCAATCCTCACCGAGAAGGTGGCGCGACGAGGATTTCACGTCATGCGCGAGTACTCGGTGGACCCACTCGAGGCCACGTTCGTGCGTGAGGTCATGGAGACCGAGGTGTTGACCGTCGCGCCCGACACGCGTCTTATCGACCTCTACGGCTCGTTGCCTGAAGGGTCTGGCGAGCGAAGTCAACGCCTCTATCCCGTGGTGAACGAAGAGCGTCGCCTCATCGGTGCCGTGCCGTGGTCGCGCGTCCTCAGCGCTAAAGAAGAACCGAACCGACCCGTCAGCGACGTAATGCTCACGAACCCGATCACCGCGTTCAAAGATGAGATCCTGCGCTCAGTCGCCGACCGCATGGTGCATCAGGGTATTGGCGTGATCGTTGTTGTCAGCCGCGACGACACCTCACGTATCGAAGGACTCGTCAACCAGTTCGACCTACTCACTGCGCGAGAGAAGCTCCTGGTCGAGGAACGTCACGTCGAGCGAGTACTCAGACTTCGACGAGTGGTCGCGCGTCGAGGGGCCAGCGAACCAGTTGTGATGCGTGACGAGTGGCAAGGCCCTGGTGGCGACGCGGGCGACTGAGCAGTAATGACACACGACCACCTCCGCTGTCACATCCTCGTGCGCTAGCCCGGTGTGGTCAGTCCCGTCTCGTACGCGATCACCACCAACTGAGTGCGGTCGCGCGCGCCCAGTTTTGCGAGTAGTCGACTGACGTGGGTCTTGGCCGTCGCGGCGCTCATGTGGAGCTCCTCGCCGATCTCGGCGTTAGAGCGCCCCCGCGCCACGAGCAGCAACACCTCGCGTTCGCGCGGCGTAATCGTCTCGAGGACCGTGCCGTTGAGACTGGGTGCCTGTACGCGTCGCGCGAACTCCTCGATAAGTGTCCTCGTGATGCTCGGCGAGAGCAGGGCGTCGCCCGCGGCAATCACCCTGATCGCGTCGAGGAGGTCCTCGGGTGGCGAGTCCTTCAACAAGAAACCGCTCGCACCCGCGCGAAGGGCACTGTAGACATATTCGTCGAGATCGAACGTGGTGAGGATGAGCACGCGCGTGGACTCGGCGTCACACGCGGCAAGGATCTGGCGCGTCGCTTCGATGCCGTCCATGTGCGGCATACGAATGTCCATCAAGACAACATCGGGACGGGTGACGCGCGCAATCTGGACTGCGTCAAGTCCGTTCGAGGCCTCGCCCACGACCCTGAGGTCGGGCGCGGAATCGACGAGCACCTTGAAACCTGCGCGCACCAGGGCCTGGTCGTCGACGACCAGAACGCCGGTCACGATACTCCGAGCACGTCACCAGGGAAGCTCGCCGTCACGCGGTACCCTCCCTCGAGTCGACGCCCCGTTTTCAGTGCTCCACCGAAGACCGCGACTCTCTCTCGCATGCCCGCGATCCCGTGATGGCCCTCTTCGATGTCGCCGGCGGTATTGGCATCGTACGAAAGCGGGCCGAGACCGTCGTCGGTCACCTCGACGACCAAGGTGTCCGCGTCGTCTCTGATCTCCACGACCACCGAGGACGGCCCGGCGTGTTTGACGACGTTCGTGAGTGCCTCTTGCACGATGCGAAATACCGTCAGGTCCACGCTGGGTGGCAGTTGGTTCGCCCTCGCGCTGGAACAGCGGATCGTCACGGCGACACCAGTCGCGCGCACCTGATCAGCGAGGTGTTCGAGATCACCGACGCCGGGTGCGGGTGTCAATGACGGGGCACGCTGGTCATCGTGGCGCAGTACCCCGAGCATCCGGCGGAGCTCGTCAAGTGCGGAACGACTCGTCGCCTCGACCGCCGCCAGCGCGATCTTGGCTTGCGCTGGTTGTTCGTCGATGACGTGTCGCCCGACACCCGACTGCACGGCGATGACGCTGAGACTGTGCGCCACGACGTCATGCAACTCGCGCGCAATACGTAGGCGCTCCTCGGCAACGGAACGTTGAGCGCGTTCGACGACTTCGCGTTGTCGCTGTTCTGCTTGTTCGGCGAGTCCCGCCACGTAGGTTCGACGCACTCGCACACTGTCACCAACGAACCACGCCGTCACGGCCGCTACCGAACTGGTGACGTTGGTACCACCGGCGACGAAGAACAGGAAACGAATGATCGATCCACCCGTCACCACGACGAGCACCACCGCGAGCGCGGTGAGCGAACGTCGACGCTCAAACCCGGACGCGACCTGGTACATGGGAAAGACGATGAAGATCTCCGCGGCGAACGCATCCCCGCCAATCGACGCGAGCGCGGTGAGGGCCGCCATGACGATGAGGCTCGTCATGGGTACGTGTCGACGAAGGGCGACGCACACGCTGGCCCCAATCATGAGCACGAGATTGAGCACACCGGCCCTCGGGACCGGTCCGTGGCGAAGTGCGTAATGTGCCAGCGACAACACCAAGAGCAACACGGCGATGAGGTAGTCGACGTACATCAATTGACGCGTGGTGACCCGGTGGAGCAATGGGGGCCGTAGAGCCCGCTCTTCTTCACTCATTACCGTCACGTCTCGACGATACCCAGCCTTTGTCGAGAAGACATCGGTCTCTGGTCGAGACCGCACTACATCGCGCGATGTACGTCACGGCGCGCTGCGTGCGAACGACTACTCCCGACGGCGTAGGGGAGAAATGTCCGATGCGCCGATGATTTCAAGCCTCATCCCTGTGAGACTGTGTGCAACCTACGGGCCACCTAATTCAAGAGAAGGAGTCCTTGCATGATTGAGGTTGAAGGTCTGACCAAGCGCTACGGCGAGAAGCTCGCTGTAGACCAGCTCAGCTTTAGCGTCCGCTCTGGCGTCGTCACGGGGTTCCTCGGACCGAACGGTTCAGGAAAGTCCACGACGATGCGCATGATCATGGGGCTCGACGCCCCCAACGCTGGCACGGCCTCGGTCGCTGGACAGCGCTACCACGACTTGGCGTGGCCCCTGCGCCAGGTTGGCGCGCTGCTCGAAGCCAAAGCCATCCACCCCGGTCGAAGTGCGCGAAACCATCTGCGCATGCTCGCCGAGGCGAATCGAATCAGCCTCAGCCGGGTGGACGAGGTGTTGGACATCGTTGGACTATCGGGCGTCGCGAACCAGCGCGCCGGGAAATACTCGCTCGGCATGGGTCAGCGTCTCGGCATCGCCGCTGCACTCTTAGGCGATCCCCAGATCCTGCTCTTCGATGAGCCGATCAACGGCCTCGACCCGGACGGCATCCGTTGGGTGCGAAACCTGCTCAAGGGACTCGCCCGTGAAGGGCGTACCGTGTTCGTCTCGAGTCACCTCATGAGTGAGATGGCGCTCACCGCCGACGAGGTCGTCATCATCGGCAAGGGTCGCTTGATATCCCAGGTACGCATCGAGGACCTACTCGCGCAGAGTTCGCAGCGCTCGGTGCGCGTGCGCTCACCACAACTCGATGCCTTGAAGTCAGAGCTCGAAGCGCACGGCGCGACGACGAGTATCGAAGAAGACGGATCACTCAGCGTGCGCGGTCTCGATCAATTCGCCGTCGGCGATCTGGCCGCTCGACTGTCGCTGACCTTGCATGAACTGAGTCCCCAGTCGGCGTCACTCGAAGAGGCGTTCATGGAACTCACCGAAGACAGCATTGAATACCACGGTGAAGAGGGCTCAACGTCATCTCACCAGACGAAGGGAGCATGATGAGCACCACAACCACGACGACGAGGCCTGAGACGATACCCCCAGGCCACTACGGCCTCCTCGACCTCGTCCGTTCGGAGTGGACCAAACTTCGAACCGTACGTTCGACCCTGTGGACCTACGCGGTCACGATCCTCATCGGCATCGGCGTGAGCGTGCTCGCAACCGCCGAGACCCGCGCGCACTGGAACGCCACCTCGAGCGTGGGCTTTGACCCAGTGGCGCTCAGCTTGATCGGGGTGTTCTTCGGGCAGTTGGTCATTGGCATCCTCGGGGTCATGATCATGAGCGCGGAGTACAGCACGGGGACCATTCGCGCGACCTTCGCCGCCTCACCACGTCGACCGCTCGTGCTCGTCGCCAAGATCGTCGTGTTCGTGGTCGCAACGACGATTGTCGCCGAACTCTTGACCTTTGCGTCGTTTCTCATCGGACAGTCCCTGCTCACCGCACCCGCCACTCACGCCACCTTGAGCTCGCCCGACGCACTTCGTTCGGTGTTCGAAACTGGCCTCTATCTCGTCGTGATCGGACTCTTCGCAATGGGCCTGGCGACGATTATCCGTCACACCGCAGGAGCCATCAGCACCTTCGTCGCAATCTTGCTGGTACTGCCCGCCATCTTCCAGGCCTTACCGTCGTCGATTTACGACAGTTATGCGCGCTTCCTGCCCTCGCGTATTGGTAGCACGATCATCTCGCGCCACTTCGCTGATCCGAAGGTTCTCGCCTTTGGCCCCTGGACAGGTCTGCTCGTGCTGACGGGATACGCCGCGCTCGTACTTATCGTTGGAGGCGTCCTCCAGGTACGTCGAGACGCGTAGTCCAAATATCACGTCTTTACGACCGAAGCCGGTCAGCACCGCTCGAGAACGGTGCTGACCGGCTTCGGTCGTCGATAATGACTAGAGCGTCAAAAGATCACGCGCGCCGGTGTCCGACGAAGGGTGTCGCAACTTGCTCATGGCGCGTGCTTCGATCTGGCGAATACGCTCGCGCGTCAAGTTCATCTCAGCGCCGACATCTTCGAGGGTGCGAATCTCGCCCGCCCCGTCAAGTCCGAAGCGCATGCGCAGTATCTTCTGTTCACGTTCGTCGAGTGGCTGCAGCAACTTCTCGATCGCCGCGGGCATCATCTTGACCGCAGCAACATCGAACGGGGACTCGGCGGAGCGGTCTTCGACCACGTCACCAAGTTCAGCGTCGCCATCTTCGCGCAGAGGCTCGGAGAGCGAAATCGGCTCAGAGCGGAAGCGCAGCGCCTCGATGAGCTTGTCTTCGGGCATCTCGCACTCGTCACAGAGTTCTTTGATCGTCGGGGGGCGGCCGAACTTCAGTTCCAATCGAGATTGGGCCTTCTGCACGCGCGCCAGCGTGTCACCAGCGTGCACGGGAAGTCGGATGGTGCGACCGGTGTTAGCGATGCCGCGGGTGATCGCTTGGCGAATCCACCACGTGGCGTAGGTCGAGAACTTGAAGCCTTTTCGCCAGTCGAACTTCTCGACCGCGTGCATCAGACCGAGATTGCCCTCTTGGATGAGGTCGAGGAGCGGAAGTCCGGATGCTTGATACTTCTTCGCAATCGATACGACCAGACGCAAGTTGGACTGGACGAAGTCGCGCTCCGCCTGATCACCTCGATGAATTGCGCGCTTGAGCGCCTGCTTCTTCGCTGGCGTCAGTTTGATCTTCTTGTCGTTCTCGGCCGCTTCGAGTTCCGCCTTGGCTTCGCGACCCTCTTCGATGGTCTGGGCGAGGTGGACCTCATCATCCTTGGTCAGCAGCGTGTACTGACCAATGTCGGATAGGTAGAGACGTACGAGGTCTTCGTCATCCCTGTCAACGCGATCCTTAGCCATGATTCTCCCTTGAAGCTCCGACCCGGATATTCCGGCACTTGTAGTTATACGGGGGGTCGCAACCTAGTGCGTCAACCCGAAACTTTCAGCGTTTCCTGCGGATTCCAGCGTAGTGGTGAGATCGCGCGCTGCGGCCTGCCAACTCGGGTCCTCAATCGGGGGCTGATTGCTCGCCACCCGACCAACCAGGTGCATCTGGGAGACCAAGACCTCACCGGCCCGGTCCAATAAAGCCAGTGCCTGGGCGTCGTCGCCCAGCTGGGTTCGCGCATCGAGCATGGTCACGAGCAATCGCGGCCCGACAACCATCGCCACGCAGTACAGGGCCATCGCCCCGGTCTCGTCAGTGAGAGACGCGTGCTCGAGGACCGCCGAGATGACGGGGAGCGGGCCGACGTCGCGCCCGATCTCGGAGCGCAGCTCGAGCGCAACGTCGCCGAACGAACGACCCATCTCGTAGGCGCACACGACATACGCGTCGTTGGTGAACTGGGGTGCGTGTGTGCCCAACCCCTCATAGAGCGCGTCGAAGCACGAAAGGACGTGGCCGAGCACCTCGTCTCGCGCCATTAGAGACTCTCGGGACGAAACGCGTTCGTGATGGGCATCCGTCGGTCGCGCCCGAACGCCTTCTTCGAAATCCTCACCCCCGGCGGCATCTGGCGCCGCTTGTACTCACTGAGATCGACCAGGCGTGTGATGCGAAGAACCAGTTCCTCGTCGTACCCGCTCGCGATCATCTCTTCG
>JAJXXA010000107.1 GCA_021781335.1 Actinomycetes bacterium | reverse complement strand
GTGGTTGTTGGGACAGGCGTCCACTGCGCGTAGAGGGTTACGTCGGCGTTGAATGAGTAGCTTGCTCCGTCCGTGTAACTAGTGCCTCCGCCCGTCGAGACGGTGTTCCACCCACTGAATGATTCACTTGCATTTTGAAACGCAGGGCTCAAGCCTGAAAAGCGGGTGAGCGACGTGGTGGAATTCGCCGTCTGTGCCGCAACTAGGGAGTCGTTGGCTGATGCATTCTCCGCGAAAGTGACGGTATGGAAAGGTGCTGACCACTGGGCATAAAGGGTTATGTCCGATGCAAACGAATAGATCTGCCCGTTTGAGTAAGTCGTACCGGTACCGTCTGCGGAAGTGTTCCACGCCTGAAACGTATTCGTTGAATTTGAGAAAGTCGGCACCAAATTCGCGAAGAGAGTGAGCGGCTCGGGTACCTGCGAAGTTTGCGAAGTGGCAACTTGATCGTTAGGGCTATCGTTCTGCGCAAACGTCACGGCGTGATTTATTACCGCGAATGCGCTCACAGGAGTAAGCAGCCCAATGCCCGGTACTAGAAGCAGACACACGACGATTAGATGGCGTAAAGCTCTTGACCAATTGCGCATTTTCATCCTTTAAGAGGTGGAATGTGCGCCTGGGCAAACAGCCGTACCTACTACATCTCCAATTTCCGCGTTGCATTTCCGTGCCTCGGAACAAGGGATGATTCAATTGCTGAGCGAATCATAGACACAACGGTCGAAGAAACTCGACTCTTGTCATCGATTCTTTGAGAACTCGTGTCGCTGTCGAGCGACCTCGAAGGCGGCCACCGACACTGCGACGCCCGCATTGAGCGAGCTGATCTTGCCCAACTGAGGAATAGAGACAACTGCCGCGCAACGCTTCCGGGTCAGCGCGGCGAGTCCCTTCTCCTCCCCACCCACGATCAGTGCCACCGGCACCGAACCAAGATCGAGGTCATAGATGGAATCCTGGGATTCTCCCGCGAGTCCCACAGTGAGGACACCCGCCTTGTTCAATTGGTCAATGGCCGCGGGTATGCCGCCGACGTCACAGAAGGTCAGGTACTCGATCGCACCTGCTGCTGTCTTGGTCACCGTTGGCGATATGCGTGCCGACCGGTGACGGGGCACGACTACGCCAGTGACCCCTGCGCCATCGGCACTTCGCAACATGGCTCCGAGATTGCGAGGGTCCGTGACGCCATCACAGACGAGCAGGAAAGGGTGGCGGACCTGCAGGAGCGTGTCGAGATCCACGGTCTCCAGTCGATGACAGATCGCCATCACGCCCTGATGTCCTTCTGTTCGTGCCTCTCGATCCAAGCGCGCCATGGAAATCACTTGGACGGGGACCCTTTGGCGTTGGGCCTCCAACTCAATGGCGTCGAGGATCTCAGAAGGGTCTTGGGCTTCGGCGACGAAGATCTTCTGTATCGCACGACGACGCGCTTTCAAGAGTTCGAGTACTGCGTGTCGTCCTTCGACTTGCTCGCCGCCCAGACCTTCCTTGTCTCGGTTGGGCGCGCGACGGGGCCCGCCCACTTGTCCACCCGTCATGGGTCGTCCGCCTTGACGCGGCGGGCGAGTGCGCGAAACGCCTCGGCGAGGTGCGGGGCGTGGGCTCATCAGATCTCCTCAAGTAGAACGACTGCGGTCGCGGCGATACCTTCAACACGACCCAACGCGCCAAGGCCCTCAGCGGTGGTGGCCTTCACCGACACGACGGTCTCGAGCACCGCCGACAGTTCATGAGACATCGCCGCCATGAAGTCTGCCAGCTTGGGACGCTCGGCGATGATCGTGATGTCGGCCGACGTCACCCGGAACCCAGCGCCTCGCACGAGGGCGAGCGTCGCTTCGAGGAGTCGTCGTGATGGAGCGTTCGCATATTCGAGATCGGTGTCGGGGAAATGTCGACCGAGGTCACCCAGATTCGCGCCGCCCAGCAACGCGTCGCACAGCGCGTGGGTCGCGACGTCGGCGTCAGAATGACCGACGAGTCCACGGCCGTCGGGAATTTGCACGAGACCCAACCAGAGTTCGCGCGTGACGTCGTGACTCGTGCGGTGCACATCGATGCCGTGACCAATCCTCATTGCCCGCTCCTGACCGATTGCGCCACGCGCACGAGGTCGCCCGGCTCGGTGATCTTGATATTGGCGCTGTCGCCTGCGACAACGACGACCCGCGCACCGAGCGCTTCGACGAGTGTGGCGTCGTCGGTCGCCTCATCGGCGTGCTCGTGGGCTCGCACCAACAACTCACGGCGAAAGGCCTGGGGGGTCTGCACGGTGACGAGGTCGCCCCGCGGGACGGTCTCGCGCACGACCAAGGTCGTCTCATCAGTGTCCACACGTTTCACGGTGTCGGTGATGACCAGTCCGGGTATTGCCGCGTCCGCGCCGTTACGAACTGCCCACACGACCGCCTCGAACAGTGCGGCACTCGCCGCCGGACGAGCGGCATCGTGCACCACTATGACGTCCGCGTCGCCGCAGTGGTTGAGTCCGGCGCGCACGGATCCGGCGCGACTCGCTCCGCCCGCGACGATGATGTCGGCCCCTTCGCCGGTGCCGCTGTAGTGCTCGGGCACCACGAGGATGACGCGCGAGGCGACGCTCCTCGCCGCGCGCACGCTGTGCGCCGCGACCGAGTGCTCACCGAGGAGTTCGAACTGCTTGGGGCCGCCGAAGCGCGCACCCTGACCGCCGGCCACGACAATTGCGGCCACCGTCATGACTAGGGCAGGACCGAGGCGAGCTTTTCTTCAGCCGCTTCAGTATCGACGTTCAACGCGAAGGTCAACTCCGACACCAGGATCTGACGCGCTCGCGTGAGCATTCGCTTCTCTCCCGCTGACAGTCCCTTGTCCTTGTCACGAATCGACAGGTTGCGGACCACCTCGGCCACTTGATAGATATCGCCAGAACGAAGCTTCTCGGAGTGGTTCTTGAAGCGCCGCGACCAGTTCGTCGGCATGCGCGCTTCCTTCTTTCGAAGTACTGCGAACACCTCTTCGACTTCTTCGTCGTTGATCACGTCACGAAGGCCCACCGATTCGGCGTTCGCCACCGGCACCATGAGCACGAGGTCGGTGTAGGCGACCTTCAACTTGAGGTAGTCCTGCTTGACGTCAAAGGCGGTCATCTTCTCGATCTTCTCCACGGTGCAGGCGCCGTGGTGGGGGTAGACGAGACGGTCACCCTTTTTGTACTTACGTGAGGTCATAAATCAAGTTCTCCTCAAAGAAAATCCGCCCTGTGGGGCGTTAGGGGGATTAGTAATTCTACCGCACTTTGCTCATAACGTGTCGCTGCGCGCTGAGGCTATGGCTTCGGCCAGTGAACTGCAGCGCCGCACCCGTATCCCCGTCACGTCTTCGAGCGCGCCCTCTGTGGGGACGATGATGGACGTCGCGCCCAGTCGCTGGGCTTCTCGAACCCTTCTCGTGAGCCCCGAGACGCCGCGTAGTTCGCCCGCGAGGCCCACTTCGCCCACCGCCGCGACCGTGCGGGGCACCGCGAAGTCGAGCGCCGCCGACGCGACGGCGAGCGCCAGGGCGACGTCGACGCCCGGCTCGTTCGCGGGCAGGCCACCGGCGGTCGCGGCAAAGACGTCCGAGGCACTGGTGTCGATGTCACAGCGCGCTTCGAGCACCGCGAGCAAGAGCGCCAATCGTTGCGAAGAGACCTGATGGGCCACCCGGCGTGGCGACCCGGAGCCCGACGCGACCAGGGCCTGGAGTTCAACAAGCATGGAGCGCGACCCGTCATTCGTCACGCAGTAGACAACGCCGGGCACGCTCAGTTGCGGACCGCGCAGCGCCACCGCGGCGTCGGGCAACTCTCGTAGCCCCTCGTTCACCATTTCGAGCAACCCGACCTCGCCGGTGGGTCCAAATCGGTGCTTCAACGCTCGAATGAAGCGAAGGGTGCCGTAGCGGTCACCTTCGATGCGAACAACGGTGTCAACGAGGTGCTCGAGCGTGCGTGGTCCCGCGAGTTCACCGTCCTTCGTGACGTGGCCAACGAGCACCAGGGCGACCCCGAGCGACTTGGCGACGGTGCACAATCGCTCGGCGCTGTGACGCACCTGGGGCACCGACCCCGCCACGCTCGCGAGGGCGTCGTCGCGCATGGCTGAGATCGAGTCGACGACACAGAGAGTCGGACGGATCGACGACATCAGCTCCGTGGCCGCATCGACACTGGTGGTGGCGCACACCTGCAAACTCGCGGGAATGTCCCCGAAGCGACGCGCCCGACGGGCGACCTGCGTCGCTGATTCCTCGGCCGCGATGAGCATGACCGATGCCCCCTCGAGGGCGAGTTGGCGAAGCGCCATCAGTGCCAAGGTCGACTTACCGACGCCGGGCTCACCGAAGAGCAGCGTCGTCGAACCCGCCACCAGTCCGCCTCCGAGGACCCGATCGAGCTCGGCGACTCCGGTTGAGGTCCGCCCGCTCTGCTCGTCGCTCACCTCGGCGAGTGGCGTCGCGACGGCGCGCGAGACCCGTGGGCTTGCACCGTGTTCCTCATCGAGCGTGTTCCACTCGCCACAGCCCGGGCAACGCCCGACCCACCGCGGCGAGTTCGTACCGCATTCACGACAGACGTGTATCGAGCGAGTCTTCACCCCAGTGAGACTACGGACGCGCTGTGACGTCTAGGCGTTGGGCGAGAGGTCTTCGAAGTCGACCGAGGGCGGCAAACCCTCGACTCCTTCGAAACTGAGGTGCGTCCCGTCGAGGTCGTCCACGGCGTCCACCACGATGGTCTGACCCGCGCGGAACTCCTTGAAGAGGATCTTCTCGCTCAAGACGTCTTCCACGTAGGTCTGGATCGCTCGGCGAAGCGGTCGCGCCCCGAGTTCGGGGTCGTAGCCCTTCTCCGCGAGGAACGACTGGGCCGCCGCCGACAACTCGAGTCCGAGTCCCTGCACCGCCAACTGCTCGCGCAGTCGAGTGATGAAGAGGTCGGCGATCAGGATCACTTCTTCCTTGGTCAACTCGTGGAACACGATCGTGTCATCGATGCGGTTCAAGAACTCGGGTCGGAAGTGGGCCTTCAGCGCCACGTGGACCCGTTCCTTCATCCGCTCATGAGTCGCGACGTCCGAGGTCTTGGTGAACCCGATCGCGGCCTTTCGAAGATCGGCGGTGCCGAGATTCGAAGTCATGATGAGAATCGTGTTCTTGAAGTCCACCGCACGTCCCTGCGAGTCGGTCAGGCGACCGTCTTCGAGGATCTGCAACAGCGTGTTGAAGACGTCGGGGTGCGCCTTTTCGACCTCGTCGAAGAGCACGACGGAGAAGGGCTTGCGTCGCACCGCCTCGGTCAATTGGCCACCTTCGTCGTAACCGACGTAGCCCGGGGGCGAACCAACGAGACGACTCACCGAGTGCTTCTCCATGTATTCACTCATGTCGAGCTGGATCAGGGCGTCTTCGTCGTCGAACAAGAACTGGGCCAATGTCTTGGCCAACTCCGTCTTTCCAACGCCGGTCGGTCCGAGGAAGATGAACGATCCACCGGGACGCTTCGGGTCCTTCAGACCGGCTCGCGTACGGCGAATGGCTCGGCTCAGCGCGATGATGGCTTCGTCTTGACCAATGATGCGCTTGTGGAGCTCGTCTTCCATGCGAAGGAGCTTGGACGTCTCTTCTTCGGTCAAACGGTAGACGGGGATGCCGGTCCAGTTCGCCAACACTTCGGCGATGGTCTCTTCGTCGACCAGGTCGAAGGTCTCTCCGCCCGACGCCTTCACGCTCGCATCGAGTTCATCCTTCTTCGCAATGAGCTCTCGCTCCTGCTCTTCGAGGGCCTTGGCCTGCTCGAGGGCGCCACTCTCCATCGCCGATTCCTTGTCGGCGCGAACGCGCAAAATGTCCTCGTCGTACTTCTTCGCCGCGGGCGGTGCCGCCATGCGCCGGATGCGAAGTCGACTACCGGCCTCGTCGATGAGGTCGATCGCCTTATCGGGCAAGAAGCGGTCAGCGATGTAACGATCGGCCAGATTCGCCGCGGCGATGAGGGCCTGATCGGTGATCTTGACGGCGTGGAACTCCTCGTACACCTCGCGCAGACCCTTCAGGATCTCGATGGTCATCGCCACCGACGGTTGGTCGACCTTGACGGGCTGGAAGCGTCGCTCGAGAGCGGCGTCCTTTTCAATGTGCTTGCGGTATTCGTCAATGGTGGTCGCGCCAACGGTCTGAAGTTCACCTCGCGCCAACATTGGCTTGAGGATCGACGCCGCGTCGATAGCACCTTCGGCGGCACCGGCGCCCACGAGGGTGTGGATCTCATCGATGAACAAGATGATGTCGCCGCGTGTGCGGATCTCCTTCAGGACCTTCTTCAGGCGCTCTTCGAAGTCACCGCGGTAGCGACTACCCGCGACGAGGGCACCGAGGTCGAGGGTGTAGAGCTGCTTGTCCGCGAGGGTCACCGGCACCTGGTTCGCCACGATCTTCTGGGCGAGACCTTCCACGATGGCCGTCTTTCCGACGCCGGGCTCACCAATGAGCACCGGGTTGTTCTTGGTTCGACGCGAGAGAACCTGCATCACACGCTCGACTTCCTTGTCGCGTCCGACGAGCGGGTCGAGCTTGCCCTCGCGGG
Source organism: Actinomycetes bacterium (assembly GCA_021781335.1). Taxonomy (GTDB): domain Bacteria; phylum Actinomycetota; class Acidimicrobiia; order Acidimicrobiales; family RAAP-2; genus RAAP-2. The sequence goes on along the minus strand of JAJXXA010000107.1, from coordinate 26,428 downwards.
CGAACTGGGTGAGGTTGCGACCGAATTGGTCGAGCACGGCCGAGCCGCCAGAGGACTCGGTGTCACCCTTGGTTCCCGAACCCGTGCCGGGCGTACCAGATTCCTTACCGGCCTGACCGGACATCATCTGGATGACTTGGGTGCGCACGCGTGCCATGTCGGCACCCAGGTCGTTCAGAACCTGAGCGGCGACGCCGTCGCCCTCGCGAACGAGTCCGAGCAACATGTGCTCGGTGCCAATGTAGGAGTGACCCAACTGCAGCGCCTCGCGAAGCGAGAGCTCGAGAACCTTCTTCGCTCGTGGCGTGAAGGGGGGTGATCCCGGTGAGGGATTGGTGTTGGCCCCGATTGCCTCTTCGACCTTCTCACGCACGACGTCGAACGTGACCCCAAGGGCGTCGAGTGCCTTCGCAGCGACCCCTTCACCTTCTCGAATCAGCCCCAACAGAATGTGCTCGGTGCCGATAAAAGCGTGGTTAAGGTCGCGTGCCTCTTCCTGCGCGAGTACGAGGACCCGGCGGGCACGGTCTGTAAATCGTTCGAACAAAGTTCATCCTTTAGCCGTCAATAAATAGAAGTGTACCGGTGTTCGGGCCAACATCGTTCCGCGCCTTCGGACCACCCAAAACCCGTCATCTAAGGTGTTAGGGGTGAACCCCATGGAACGACTCCAGATGGCCTCGGTGGAGGAGGATCTGCGGCGACTCGAGACCCTGCTCGCCGAATCGGTGATCTTCGGCGACGACTACCTGGATTCGGTGACCACGCATCTCATCTACGCCGGCGGCAAGCGCCTTCGTCCAATGCTCGCGGTCGCGTCGGCGACCGGAGGGACCCGAGAGGCCTCGCGCGAGGACCTGCTCGGCGGGGTGGCGCTCGAACTGCTGCATCTTGCATCGCTCTACCACGACGACGTCATGGATGAGGCCGAAGTGCGAAGGAACGTCGACAGTGTCAACGCGCGCTACGGCAACCTGATCGCCATCGTCGCGGGCGATTACCTCATGGCGCGTTCAGCGAGCATCGCGGCTGACCTCGGTGTCGAGATGGCGAGCCTTCTCGCACGGACACTGGCCTGGCTCACGCGCGGTCAGGTCTCCGAGGTGCGCACCGCATTCTCGGTCGAGCGCACCGAGGCGGATTACTACGAGGCGATCGAAGGCAAGACCGCGTCGCTGATGGCCACCAGTTGTCGCGCGGGCGCCATCACCGCGGGTCTCGGACGAGAAGAGACCGAAGCGCTCAACGAATTCGGGCGATGCTTTGGCATGATCTACCAACTGCGTGACGACATCCTCGACGTCATCGCGACCGACAACCAGTTGGGCAAGCCCGCCGGCCAGGACCTGGCCGAGGGCATCTACAATCTGCCCACGCTCTTCGCCCTACGCGACCGTTCCGTCTCAGATGAACTTCGCGACATACTCGGGACGGTCTTGAACGACGATGACCGTGAGCGCGCGCGCAAACTCGTCGTCGCGTCCGACGGCATCAGCCAAACGGTGAAAGCCGCCCAATCATTCCTCGCCCAGGCCCACAGCGCGCTTGAGGTGGTCCCGGGCGTCGAGTTGCGTCACGGCTTCTCTTCGCTGATCGAATCACTGCTCGAAGATCTGCCGGCCTACTAGCTCAGCGCGCGTTCGCGAGAACCCGCGGTGTTCAGTCGCGCAGCGCCTTGAGGGTCGGGAACGCGATCACCTCTCGAATACTGGGCTCATCGGCGATGAGCATGGCGAGCCTGTCCATCCCTATGCCGAGCCCGGCTGTTGGCGGTAAGCCCCACTCGAGGGCCTTGATGTAGTCCTCGTCGATCTGCATGGCTTCGTCATCGCCCGCAGCGGCCAGACGCGCCTGTTGCTCGAACCGGGCTCGCTGATCGACGGGGTCGACGAGTTCGCTGAAACCGTTCGAGAGCTCGCGCCCCGCAGCGTAGGACTCGAAACGCTCCGTCAACTCGGGGTCGTCGGGGTGTCGTCGCGCCAACGGTGAGACCTCGACCGGGTATTCGGTGACGAAGACCGGGTTCCACAAGTCCTGCTCGCACGTTATCTCGAACAACTCGGCGAGACAGCGTCCCGGGCCCCAGGACGGATGGACCTCGACATCGCGCGCCCCAAGGAGCCCGACGAGGTGCTCGCGTGGCGTGTGCACCGAGACCTCCTCACCCACCGCCTCGCTCACCAGTGACGCCATCGTTCGCCGTGGCCAGGGGGCGGCGAAGGAGAATGCGCGGCCCTGATACTCGGTTTCGGTCGTGCCAAGGACGTCACTCGCCACACCCGCCACCAACTCTTCGACGAAACTCATCATGTCGTGGTAGTCCCAGTACGCGGCGTAGAGCTCGAGCATCGTGAACTCGGGATTGTGTCGAGGACTGAGACCTTCGTTGCGAAAGACCCGCCCGAGCTCGAAGACGCGCTCGAACCCTCCGACGACGAGCCGCTTCAGCCAGAGTTCTGGCGCGATGCGAAGGAACAGCTCACTATCGAGGGCGTTGTGGTGGGTCTTGAACGGACGGGCGGCGGCACCGGTTGGAATTGCGTTCAACATGGGGGTCTCCACCTCCATGAAGTTCGCCGCCCAGCAGCGTTCTCGCACCGCACGCAGCATCTCGCTTCGACGACTGAGCGAACGCCGCGACACCGGATTGGCCCACAGATCGGCCTCGCGGTGGCGATAGCGCAGATCGAAGTCGCTGATGCCCGCCCACTTGTCGCCAAAATTGTGCAGCGCCTCGGCCAGTCGTACCCACGAGGTCACTTTGATCGACAACTCGCCTCGTTTGGTGCGGACCACCTCGCCGCTGACCCCCACCCAGTCCCCGAGGTGCAATTTCGCAAAATCCTCGAACGCCGCGGTGACGGCCGAGAGCGCGAAGAGTTGAATCTCACCGGTGGAGTCGCGCATCGTCGCGAACGCCAACTTGCCCTGGGTGCGAAGCAGCATCACCCGTCCCGCGACGTTGACCTGCGCGCCGCTCTCCTCACCGTCGCCGAGGTGCGCGTAGGTGCTCTGCAGCTGAGCGCTGTAGGCGTTATGGGCGAATGAATTAGGCGTGGTCACGAAGCGTCTCCCGAATGATTACGTTCATGAACGATACGCAATCCGTGAAGGGTGAGCCACGGTTCCACGTGTTGCACGTGTTTTGTGTGGGGCGCGATCAACCCCGCGAGACCTCCGGTCGCGATGACGGTGGCCTCACCGAGTTCGTCGAGAATACGTTCCACCACACCGTCCACCTGGGCCGCAAAGCCGTAGAGCACGCCCGACTGGATTGATTCGACCGTCGAGCGGCCGATCACCGACCGGGGACGCACGAGTTCGACCGAGCGCAGGGCCGACGCCTGGAGATACAGCGCTTCGAGCGAAATCGCGACTCCCGGGGCGATCGCTCCGCCCAGATATTCACCCTTCGCGCTCACGACGTCAAAGACGGTCGCGGTGCCCATGTCAACCACTATCGAGGCACCCGGGTAGAGATCGTAGGCACCCACCGCGTCCGCAATGCGGTCCGCGCCCACCTCGCGCGGGTTGTCGTACAGGATCGGCATGCCCGATTTGGTGCCCGGCCCGATCACGGTCAGGTCCAGGTCGGAGAACCACCGTTTGGCCATGCGGCGTAACTGACTCGTCACCGCGGGCGCCGAGGAGGAGATCGCGATCGCGCTCACGCTGGTGCGTAGATCCAAGCCCTCGAGGTCGAGCAACTGGGTGAGCACCATTGCGTGCTCATCGGGCGTGCGCTCGGCCACGGTTGAGATGCGCCAGTGAAAAGCGAGTCCACGCTCACCCGACGCGCGAGCGAAGCCCATGGCGTCAGGTGCATCGGGTGCCGCTGGACCAAAGAGGCCGATCACCGTCTCGGTATTTCCTACGTCCATCGCTAAGAGCATCAGCCTCTCCTTGCTCGCACCACGACCGGCGCGTTGTCGATGAGGCGAACGCCACCCACGACCCCCGCGAGCAGGGCGCGACGCTCGCCCGCCTCGTCATCCTTGCTCGAAACGAGCGTCACCGGATCGACGACATCGGCGTAGGCCACGTCGATGCCAGCGTTCTCCAAGGTCTCGCGCATCATCGTGCGCAGTGTGCTCGCCGTCGCGGGAGCCGATTGGGCGCTCTGGAGTGCGCGTGAGAAAGCGGTGGCGCGCGTGCGCGCGTCGTCACTCAGTCGGGCGTTTCGACTCGAGAGGGCGAGCCCGTCGGCGTCGCGCACGATCGGACAACTGACGACCTCGACGTCGAGTGCGAGGTCTCGCACCATCTGTCGTATCACCGCGATCTGTTGGTAGTCCTTTTCACCGAAATAGGCACGGCATTCACCGGTGAGCGCGAAGAGTTTGGCGACCACACTCGCCACACCGTCAAAATGTCCCGGGCGACCCGCACCTTCGAGGATGTCGCCCACGCCACGCACCACCACCGTCGTCGCGGTGTCGTTGGGATAATCGGGCCACATCTCTTCGAGGGTCGGCTCCACGAGACAGTCCACGCCGTGCTCGAGCGCGGCGCGCTGGTCAAGTTCGGGTGTTCGCGGATACGCCCGAAGGTCATTGGCGTCATTGAATTGACGCGGGTTCACGAAGATCGTGGCGAGCACCAGATCTCCCTTCGCGCGCGCCGCCTCAAAGAGCGACGCGTGACCGGCGTGCAGCGCCCCCATCGTCGGCACGAGGCCGATGACGCGTCCATGCGCGCGCTGCGCCTTCGCGTACGCGCGCCACGCCTCGAGCGTGCTCACACGCTGCATCACGCCGGTGCTTGGGAACGGCGGCTTTCGGCGAGTTCGAAGGCGGCGTTGGCCATGGCCACGTAGGTCGAGCGCTCCGACTCGGGCAGTGCCGCGAGGTGCGCGTCGATCGTGGACATGTCGCCACGCGATGCGGCGCCAGTGAGGGCCAACGCGGGTCCCATCGCGACCACGTCGTCCAAGGACTGCTGGGCGAGAGGGAGGAAGTCCTCAAGCGTGAGTCCGGCCTCCTTCGCCAATCGCTCCACTTGGCCGAGCAACGCCACCAGGTGATTCGCGGCGACCGATGCAGTCGCGTGATAGAGCGTGCGTTGAGTGTCGTCCAGGGTGATCACACGCCCATCGAGTGACGCGACCACCTCTCGCACGAGGTCGTCACCCGCCACGCAGTACGTCGCACCACGAAGACGTCGTGCACCGACCTCACCCGAGGACAAGGCGGCGAGCGGATGCATCGACGCGACTCGGGCGTGCGGGGCCAATATCTCAAGTGACCGTGAACCGGCGACGTGCGCGATCACGACGTGGGGATCGGGTGCGATCTGTTGGGCGACGACGGCGATCTCATCGTCGGGCACACACAGCAATACCAGGTCGGGCGCGGCCAGGCGCCCAGTTTCGCCGTGATGCAGGAGTTGGACGTTGTGGCCCGCAGCCCGAAGCGCCAGGTCAAACGACGTCCCCGCACGACCCGTGCCCAGAATGGAAATGTTCATCAATGCTCCTATCCGTTCCAGCCCCGAGGGTGCCGTTCGGTGTTAGCGCAACAAACTGAGTGTACCGAGTCGCACGACCCGCCCGACGCCACGCGCCGCCTGGGCCTCACTCACCAGCTCCGGAGCCAACTCGGACAAGGGGACGAGCACGAATGCACGCTCGTACATTCGAGGATGGGGCACGATGATCTCGGGGTCATCACTGACTTCGTCGCCCACCAACAAGACGTCCGCGTCGAGCGTCCTCGGGCCCCAACGCACGTCACGAGTGCGCCCCTCACTCGCCTCCGCGCGCCGACACCGCTCGAGTAGTTCCATCGGCGAAGCGTCGGTCGTGACCTCGACGACAATGTTCCAAAAGTCGTCCTGGGCTACGCCCCCGACCGGTTCAGTCTGATACACGCTCGATATGCGATACGGGTCACTCGAAGCAATGATCCGCACCGCCCGAGCGAGGTGCGCGCCACGGTCACCGATATTCGAGCCCAGCGACAGGAACGCGCGACGCACTACGGGCGTCGAAGCGTGCAGCGCACGCCCACGGTCGCAACGTCTTCGGGGACCGGGGGGCGCAACTTTCGCACCGCCACCGTCACCGAGTCAATCTCCTCGTCGCTCGCGAGGATCTCACGCGCCACCCGATAGGAGAGCGACTCGAGCAGCAAGAAGTGACCTTCGGTCGCCACTGCGGTCGTCAGCGACAAGATGCTCGCGTAGTTCGTTGTCTCGGCGATGTCGTCGTTGAGCGCGGCACCTTCGAAATCACGTTCCACGTCGATGTCGAATTCGAGGGGCTGAGGCCGTTCGCGCTCCTCGAGCAGTACCCCGACGACCGCGCTACATCGAAGACCTCGCAGTTCGATCCAGTCACTCACTGGGCACCTCGGGAAGGTCGTAGAGCACCGAGCGACCGTCGGGCCCGATGGAACGCTTGAAGAGACGTTCCACCAGTGCGATCGCCGTGGGCACGGTCGGAGCCTTCTTCGTCCAGACCAGATAGCCCGCGATGACGCCGAGCAACCGGTCCGACACCTCGTCACCGTGCAAGAGCACGACGGTCTTGTTCTCCATGGAGTTCGCGATGTCGCGATAACAGGCTTCGAGGACCGCGCGTTGCTGAGGGCCACCACGAAGCGCGTAGTGGCTCGCCGTCAGACCGTGCTCGAAGTACGAGTTGAGATTCTGCATGATCGGCAGGATCGAGATCACCCGACCGAATCCTTGGTGTTTGAGCCACAACAGTTCCTCGTCTCGGCGCACCTTTCGATGCACCGTGGTCGAGCCCCCGGGGCGCTCGGACACGGCGAGTATCCCCCGGTAGACCCAGGTGAAACTCCTCGGCTCGATGCCGGCCGCCCATTTACCCCTCACGCGAGGACCTCCTCGACGGGGCGCACGAGCAACTCACGTAGCTGCACGGCTGCCACGGCGTCATGTACTCGAACCATACTCACTCCTTGCAGCATGGCCCACGCTTCGCTGGCGAGCGAGCCTTCGAGTCGCTCATCGACGCTGAGGGTGCGGTCCCCGAGGTGCTCAAGGAATCGCTTACGACTCGTGCCAATGAGTACACCGGCCCCGTGGCGCGCCGCGATCTCGACGAAATGGTCACAGTGTGCCAACAAGGTGAGGTTGTGCTCGACGGTCTTGCCGAATCCGATGCCCGGATCGAGCCAGAGTCGTGCGACCCCGGCCGAACGAGCACGTCGCGCCGCCGCCTCCAAGAATTCACCGACTTCGCCGAGCACGTCCTCGTAGACGGGATTCAACTGCATTGTCTGGGGGTCTCCTTTAGCGTGCATCGCGACGTACCCCACGCCTAACTCACCGGCCACCTCGACGAGCGAGCACGAGACGTCGTTGATGATCGACGCACCCGCGCAGACCGCTCGTCGCGCCACCTCGTCCTTCATGGTGTCTATCGACACGGTGCCGTACGCCGCGAGCGCCTCGACGACGGGTAGCACCCGGGCCAGTTCCTCTTCGCGTGCGACCGGTACGGCGCCGGGTCGAGTCGACTCTCCGCCGACGTCGACTACGTCACACCCCGCGTCGAAGAACTCTCGTCCGCGAGCGATGGCGAGCTCGTGGGCCGCCGTGCGTGAATCAGGGAAGAACGAGTCGGGCGTTACGTTGATGATTCCCATCACCGAAGGGTTCAACGCCACGTGGACCTTCGTTGGTGGATGTACTGCAGCGCCTCTGCCCGGTACGACGCGTCGTCACGAAAGACGCCGCGCACCGCCGAGGTGACGGTGGTCGAGCCCGCTTTCTTGACGCCACGCATCGACATGCAGAAATGCTCGGCCTCGATGACGACGATCGTTCCTTTGGGGTGCAGCTCTCGTTCCATGGCCTCGACGATCTCGGTGGTCATGCGCTCTTGCACCTGGAGGCGGCGCGCAAACCCTTCGACCAACCGTGCCATCTTCGACAGTCCCGTGATCCGACCTTCGGGTCCGGGCAGGTACGCCACGTGGGCGAGACCCATGAACGGCACGAGGTGATGCTCGCAGAGCGAGGTGAAGGGGATGTCACGCACCATGACCATCTCGTCATGACTCGCCTCGAAGGTGACTCTCAGGTGTTCGCCCGGATCGACTTCGAGGCCCTCGAAGAGCTCGACGTACATGTCCGCCACCCGCCGAGGTGTATCGACGAGACCATCACGGTGGGGGTCCTCGCCAATCGCCTCGAGCAGTTCACGGATGAGATGCTGCACTCGCGCGTGATCGACCACGGTTACGCCTGTCCGGTGAACGTGTAGATCGCGTCGAGATTTCGATAGCGCTCGTTGACGTCGAGTCCGTACCCGACGACAAAGTCGGCGGGGATGGAGAATCCCACGTACTTGAGTGACTGTTGGACACGCTGCTCGCCAACCTTCAACAGCAACGCGCACACTTCGAGGCTCTTCGGGTTGCGCGCGCCCAGGTACTGGCGAAGGTAGTTGAGCGTCAGTCCCGAGTCGACGACATCCTCCACAATGAGCACGTCGCGACCCGCGAGGTCGAGGTCGAGGTCCTTCACAATGCGCACGACGCCGCTCGTCTTGGTGGCGGCACCGTAGGAGGACACCGCCATGAAGTCGACCTCCACGGGAAGTTCAATAGCGCGCATCAGGTCGGCCATGAAGTTGATGGCGCCCTTCAAAACGCACACGAGCAGTGGTGGGCTCTGCGCGTAGTCAACGCTGATCTCGTGGCCGAGCTCGAGCACCCGGTCATGCACCTGGCGGGCCGAGACGACGACTTCGCCCAAGTCGTGCGCCGCCCACGTTGCAGTGAAGTCGGCGTCGTCGTGGTGTCCCATGGTTGGCCAGCGTAGTGGAGTCGCTACTCGAGTGTGAGACGCTGCGCACGTCGAGAGAGCCGACGCCCGCCCGAGAGCTCGGTCGCGACAGCCTCGCCGCGCACCACCGCAATCGCTCGCTGCACCTCATCCGCACTCGGCGGGTGCGTGCCATCACCGCGGTCGAAATGGGTGAGTTGCGCACGCAACCACCGACGAAGTCGCGCGTTGGGCCACGAGGCGAGTTCACGACAGTCCGCATCGATGAGTCGAAGAGCCAGGTCGGGGGCGCTCATCTCGCTGAGCCACGCGCGTTCTTCGAACATCAGGGCGGCTTGTCGAGCAAGGATGGGCACCACGTCGCGACCCGCCACTTCGTCGAGCACCGCCACGAGTTCGTGACGCACGCGATTACGACGAAAGTCCATGTTCTCGTTGCTCTCGTCGTACAGGGGCTGCACGCCAGAGAGACTCACGTAGAAGTGCAGGTCATTTCTGCGAACGTCGCGCAAAGGTTTCGTGGGATCTCCGATCATCGGTGTCAACCCGTCGAGACCAGCGCCGCGCAACATGTTCAGCAGTATCGTCTCGACGAGGTCGTCCATGGTGTGACCCGTCATGACCGTATGTGGCATCACGCGCCGGCGCGCGCTGCGAGCCCTCGACTCGAAATTCGGTCCCGGTGTGACGACAACGTCGTGACGAACGAACTCCACGCCCAAGTCTTCACAAATCGTCTGGACGTGGGCCGCGTCATCAGAACTCGTCGGTCTCGCGTGATGATCAACGTGATGCGCGGTGACGACCAGTCCGGCTTCGAGTGCGAGCAGGAGCAGCCCCAACGAATCGGGCCCGCCCGACACGGCGAGATCGACCACCGTCGCGCGCGCTGGGAAATGGCACTCGTCGAGCAGGTTCTGGTTGGCGCTCACGCCTGTAGATTACGCAACGACACGCATCGAGCGGCGTGACTGCACCGCCGCAGCCACGCGGGCGAGCAGATATGACAATGACGCCAGCGCGGTGATCCAGAAACTGACCGGACCACCGATCCACACCCCGAAGAAGAGTCCGAACCACGCACTCATCAACGCGATGAACATGGCGAGGAACATCGCACCGAGAGGCCGACTCGTCATGACCTCGGCCGCCGCGGCCGGCGCAACGAGAAGAGAGAAGACGAGAAGGACCCCCACGATCTGTATCGCCACCACGGTCGTGATCGCGAGAAGGGCCATGAACAGAAGCGACAGCCCACGCGGTGAGAGACCCCGCGACGCGGCGGAACGTTCGTCGACCGAGATGAACAGCAACGGTCGATAGGTGAGCGACACGACGAGCAGCACGCCGAGAGAGAGTGCGGCAACCAGCCCCACCGCGCCCCAGGTGACACCCAAGATCTGACCGAACAAGATCGAATACGTGGCGTTCGCGTACCCGCTGTACAACGAGATGAACAAGACGCCAAGGCCGAGTGCAGCGGTGAGCGTGACGCCGACCACCGCGTCTCGGTCGTCGAGCGTCGCGCCTCCAAGACCGATGAGCAGCCCCGCACCGAGACAGAACACCAGGAGTCCATAGATCGGTGACGCGCCGAGTAACACCGCGCCGGCCGCCCCGGCGAAGCCGACGTGACCAATGGCGTGCGCCGCGAACGCCTGACGTCGCAGGACAACGAAGTACCCGACGACACCCGCCGCGAGGGCCACCGCGGTCACGGCGTAGAACGCGTGTTGGACGAAGGGCGTGGCGAGAAGAGTGTGCACGCTCATGAGTGCTCCTCGTTCGTTGTTACATGGTGAGTGTGGTCGTGCTCGTGATCGTGCGTCACCTCAGAGTCGTGAGCGTGTTGGCCGTCGTGGGAATGATCATGGCCGTGCGGGTGGGGGTGCGCAAGTTCCTCTTCGAGCCCGACGATGACCCGACGCCCCCGTGGAGTGACGATGATCTCAATTGGCTGCCCGTAGAGCTCGCTCAGCACCTTCTCATTCACGACCTCGTCGACCGAGCCGCAACGTACGTGCTGTCGCGCTATCCACAAGACCTGGTCCACGATGCCCGACAGCGGATTGAGGTCGTGTGCCACGACCACGACGGCGGCGCCCGTCGAATCACGAAGACTTCTGATCAAGTCCACGATCTCGACCTGCGCTGCGAGGTCGAGGGCCGCAAGTGGTTCATCCAGCAAGAGCAATTCGGGGCTGAAGACCGTCGAGTGCGCGAGGGCGATGCGTTGACGCTGGCCCCCAGAGAGGCTGTGCAGTGGCTGATCCGCAAATGACGTCGTACCCGTCAGCGCGAGGGCTTGGCGCACCACTTCCTTCTTGGTTCGGTCGTGACCCCACCCGAAGCGCGGCCCATCGAAACCAAGGCCGACGAAGTCGCGTCCGGTCATTGTTGAGACCGCATCCGCTTGTCGAGTCTGAGCCATGTATCCCACGTGGAGGTTGCCTCGATGCGGCACTTCACCGAGTACGTGCATGGTCCCCTCGGCGAGCGGCACCAAACCCAGGATGATGTTGAGCAACGTCGACTTTCCGGCGCCATTGGGTCCGAGCACCGCCGTGATGGTGCCGGGTTCGATCGCGAACGTCGCCTCACCCCAGATTCGTCGTCCGCCGAGCACGGCGGCCCCGTTGGTCATCGTGAGCACGCTCATTTGATGCAACCTTCCTTCATCAAGTCATGTCGAATCGAGTCGACAACGCCATTGATCCACGTGAGGTACGAGGTCCCGGTCATGGTCTCAGTCACCTTGATGACCGGCACGTGCGCCGCCCTCGCCCTCGCCACCATCTCGTTGGTGAGTGGCGTCGCGGTCTGGATGTTGTCGATGAGAAATGCGGGGTGTTGATTCATCTGCGCGAGCGCGCGGGCGAGGTCCGACACGGAGGGGTCGACACCATTGCCAATGGCGAGTCGCAGTCCTTCAGGGGTCACGATCTTGAGCCCCATGTCGTTGAGCAAGTACGTCGCCACGTCCTCGGTCGCCGCCACCGGTACGCCGGCGCATGACTGTCGAATCGACACCGTCGAGCGCTGGAGAGTGTTCAATTGCGCGAGTAGCCCCTGGGACCGCGCCGAAAGATGTGTAAAACCGCTCCGGTGCTCCAGGGTGGCCGTGAGCGTCTCGACGAAGCGAATTGCCGCGCGAGGATCATAGAAGAGGTGAGGATTCTGTCCGGTCGCGACGTGCATCAGTGACGCGACGTTGATCGTCGAGACCGAACCCGAGCGATTCGCCACGAGTTGGGAGAGCCACGTGTCGTACCCCGCTCCATTGAGTAGGACCACGTCGGCATCGGCGACGTAGGCGGCGTCAGCAACGGTCGCCTCGTGTTGATGGGGGTCGGCATTGGGATCGGTGATGAGCGAGACGACTCGTGCGTCGGGGCCCACTAGTTGTCGCGCCAACGCGCCCCATTGGGAGACCCCCGAGACAATGAGCGGCTGCGCAGCTGCGCGATTGCCCTGGACGCCAATCGTGATCATGCCCGCCATGACGGCGACGATGAACACGACCGCTCCCGTGATGAAGGTCTTCTTTAGAACCATTCCAATTATGCTACTCAGAATGATTCCAGAAATCAAACGTCGGCCGATAGGCTCGATTTCGTGACCTCGACCCGAAATACCGCTCAACGCCGCGAAGTCATCGACTCACTCGCGCGGGTCAAGGGTTTCATCAGTGCCCAGGACCTCCATGGCCTCATAACGAAGAACGGTGGACAAATAGCGCTCGCAACCGTGTACACCCAGCTCAAACGACTCGTCGAATCGGGCGACGTGGATGTGGTGATGACCGATCGCGGCGAGAGCTTGTATCGACGCTGCGTGGTCGACGCGCATCATCATCATCTGGCGTGTCGAGTCTGCGGCGCCATTGTTGAAGTCGACACCCCTGAATTGGAAGACTGGACCAACGCCATCGCCGAGAAGTTCCGCTATCACGATCTTCGCCACGTTCTCGAGCTCAGCGGAATCTGCGCCCAATGCCACAGCGACGTTCACTGACCCCCGAGGTGCGCGGCACCTTGAGCGTGCACGTGATCAGTGACGCGGCTCGCCTCGGCGTCGATGCATTCGTCACCGATCGCTTCGGCGGCGTGAGCGAGGGACCCTACGAATCGCTCAACCTCGGCGACCACGTGGGCGACGACCTCGATCGCGTGCGTGAGAATCGACACCGCGTCGCGGTCGCCGCTGGCGTCGACGAGCTCGTCATAGTCCGACAGGTGCACGGTCGCGACGTGCTCGACGCGTCCAGCCCCGGTGCTGTCTGCGAGGGAGACGGTCTCTTCACCTCATCGGATGAACTCGCGCTGGCCATACTCGTGGCCGACTGCGTGCCCGTGCTGTTGGTCGACGAAGAGACCAAGAGTTTCGCTGTGGTGCACGCCGGATGGCGCGGGTTACACGCGGGCATCTTGTCGCGCGCGGTGGCACGCTTTGCGCACCCTTCGAGCGTCTTCGCATTCCTCGGACCCGCTATCTCTCGTGAGCGCTACCAGGTGGGTCCGGAGGTGGCGATGAATTTCCGTGACGTCCCCGACGCGCTGTTGAACGACGCGGGCGACCGGTCGTTATTGGACCTTCGACTCGTTGGCGCGCACCAGTTGCGCCAGCTCGGGCTCAGGGACGCCAATATCCTCTCGAGCGATCAGAGTACCGATGGCGGCGGACTGTTCTTCAGCGACCGTGCCGCACGACCCTGCGGCCGCTTCGCCCTCGTGGCGAGACGAGTCGTAGCATGAGTGGCGATATGACCCGTGGACTCCAATGAAAGAGCGCGCTTCTGTCTTTCGTTACGTAGGTCTCGAAGTGAGCGACGATACGCTCGTCGGCCACTACGAACTCGATGGGCGCAACTTCGCGGAATCGGTGACCTTCGAGGGCGTGGGAACGCTGACGCGGCCCGCCGTGCGCGCTGCCGCAGAACTGTGGTACCTCATCGCCGGGCTCTCCTATTACAAGACTGGTGCACCACGCCAGGTCGAGCTCATGACGACCCCGCTCGGAGCGAAGGGCCGCGCACTGTTGCTGGGTGCGTTGCACGACGGACTCGGCGAGTTCGCCTATCGCAACGAACTCTCTCTTGACGACACCGTGATCTCTGGTGGTACTGATCCCGCCGGGTACGCGCCACTGCTCGACGCCACCAAGGTGCTCACCCCGTTTGGCGGCGGCATCGACTCGGTGGTGAGCGTTCACGAACTCAACCCCGAGATTGAACAGTCACTCTTCATCGTGAGTCCTACGTCGGGACGTTTCGAACCTTTGGAGGCGACCGCCGCCGTGACCGGACTCTCGATCGTTCGAGCGCGTCGAACGCTCGATCCTCAACTGCTCGAGAGCAACGACTTCTTCAATGGCCACGTACCCGTCACCGCCATGGTGACGCTGCTCGCCGCGGTCGCGGCGCTCGCGAGCGAGCGTGGAGGGGTCGTGATGAGCAACGAGCATTCCTCGTCGTCGGCGAATCTTCGATGGCATGGCCGCGACGTCAACCATCAATGGAGCAAGTCGTGGCAGGCTGAACGGCTGATCGGCGACGCCCTTAGTGAGCGGGTTGGCGCTGAGTTCACGGTGGCCAGTCTCCTGCGCGATCGAAGTGAGCTCTGGGTTGCGAAGAAGTTCGCGGCGCTAGACCAGTACCATCACGTGTTTCGTAGTTGCAATCGGGCGTTCGCTCAGGTGGGCGAACGACGTGCGCCCACCTGGTGCGGCACGTGCGACAAGTGCCTCTTCATCAACCTCGTGCTCTCGCCGTTTATGAGCCGCGAGGCTTTGCACGACATCTTCCACTCAGAACCAATCGCCAACCCCGTTTTGAAGGATCAACTCGCAGCGCTCGTCGGCATCGGCCTCGACCATAAGCCTTTCGAGTGCGTGGGAGATCCGAGCGAGAGCGCCGCGGCACTCATCATGACCAGTGCATCTCCACAGTGGTCTGACGTGGCGCACCTGCGAGAGCTCGCCCTGCTCGCACGCCCCGATCTCGAGGCCGACGAGCTATTCGAACGCCGAGGACCGAGCCGTGCGCCCGCTCACTGGCTTCGCTGACCTCACCGACCTGCGTGTCGGGATCTTCGGATACGGCGTCGAGGGCCGTGCGAGCGAGCGACGAGTACGCCCACTCGCAGCCAGCCTCGTACTCGTCGACGACGATCCACCGACGCCGGGCGTACTGTCGACATCGAACGGGGGTCACGAACAGTTGCTCACGTGCGACGTGGTGCTGAAGAGCCCCGGCATACCACGACGGCGCGCGGACGTGCTCGACCTCGAGCACCACGGTGTCACGGTCACCTCGGCCCTCAATCTCTGGCTCCACGACATCGACCGCTCGCGAGTGGTGGCCATCACGGGTACCAAGGGCAAGTCCACCACCACCGCGCTGGTCACCTTCTTCTTACAGTGTCTCGGCCAACAAGCCCAGCGCCTCGGCAACATCGGCCAACCGCCCTACGACCCGAGTATCGATACGACGACTGGGTGGCTGATTCTTGAGGTATCGAGCTTCCAGTGCACCGACATCGACATCGCGCCAGGCCTCGTAGTCGTCACCTCACTCGGTGCCGATCACCTCGATTGGCACGGTTCACTCGCGAGGTATCGAAGCGACAAGCTCTCGCTCACTCGCGCTAGTGGCGCGCACCTCACCGTTGTCCCCGAACAGCTCATTTTTCGTGAAATGCGTGATCAATTGGGTGGTGACGTCGTCTACGTCGAGCCCGACGATGCGGGACTGAGCGCCAGTCTGGGGCTGCTCGGCGCCCACAGTGTCTCTAACGTGGCCCTGGCGCTGCGGGTGGTCGCCGAGCTCACCTCGACGCCGGTCGAACACGTGCGCGATCACATCGACGCTCGTGCGCACGAGTTCATCCCCTTGAAGGGTCGACTCACCCTCGTAGCCGACGTCGCCAGTGGACGCGGTACGGTGCGCTACGTCGACGACGGCCTCGCGACCGCAGTGCTACCCACGCTCGCGGCACTCGACGTCTTTCGCGACGAGCCGGTGGCTCTTCTCGCCGGTGGCTTCGACCGCGGTGTCGACTACGCACCGCTCGCGCAGGCGCTCTCTGCGCGCGCCTCGCGCACGGTGCTCCTCACCATGGGTGACGCCGGCAGACGCATTGGCGAAGTCACCCTCGATATCGCACCGCACGTACCCCAACAACACTGCGACACCATGCTCGAGGCGGTGACCCGCGCCAAGGCCATGCTGCACGGCGAAGGAGTGGTCCTCCTCTCACCAGCCGCACCAAGTTTTGGCGCGTATCACAACTGGGAAGAGCGTTCCGAGGACTTCACCCGGGTCGTGCGTGCACTCACGCACACCTGACTCGCCTACGAGCGCTCAATTCGATGTTCTTCCACCGAGCGGTCCGGACGTGCGAAGCCTTCGTAGAGCGCCCCCGCCGCAACGATGACGATCATCACGAGTAGCGTGATCCAGCCGTAGTTGAAATAGGCACCGCGTCCGCTCGTCAGCGAACTCGGCCACACGATGTTCAACAGCATTACAAAGAGATAGAGGGCGCCCCCCACCGCAACTGGTACGCCCCACTTGCCGAGTGAGAACGATCCGCTCGGGACCCACCCGCGTCGACGGGCGATCAGCGAACCGAGCACGGTGAGCAGGAACGAGAGGTAGATACCCGAGGTCGCGAACGAGACCAATGCGTAGAGCGCGTTGACGTGCGCGGGGTACTCGAACCACAAGATGTGCACGTTGTGCGAAGGGTTGACGAGCACCAACAACAAGAACAGGAACGGAATGACGGTTCCAACGACAATGGCGTTGACCGGTGTCTTGTGCTTAGGGTGCACCTGGCGGATCTTGCTCGAGAACGGCACGGCGCCGTCGCGCGCGAGACCGAACGCGACACGCGCACCGGCCCCCTGGACCGCAGTTCCGCAACTGAAGAACGCGATGATCACCATGATCAAGAAGAAGTCCTGGAGCCAACTGGGTAGCGCGCTCAAGATGAACGGGATGCCGCCGCCCGTGATCATCGCGCCGATACCGGCCTTGGGCGTGGCGAGCAGAAGACCGAGCACGAGGACGAACGACGCAATGCCACCGTAGAGTAGGGCGTTGCGCATGGCCTTGGGCACCTGGCGTGACGCGTCCTTGGTCTCTTCGGCGATGTCCCCCGCCGACTCGAAGCCGAAGAATATGTACACGTTCGCAAGTACCGCGACCAGCGCCGCGCCGGTGAGCCAGTGCCCTCCATAGTTGACCCCGAGCGGATTGGTGGCGAGGTGCTCAACCCCCTGACTCGAGAACGTGAAGCCGAATCCCTGGTGGAACCCGTGGATCGCGAGCGCGATGGCGACTCCGAAGGTTCCGATGGTCTCGACGTAGACGCCGAGCCCTGCGACCCGGCCCATGATCTTTGCACCGACCGAATTCAAGATCGCCGAAAGGATGATCATGACGGCAACGACGATGAAGATCGTGAGGTGATCGCTCGGGTTGAGGTTCGTCTTGAACCAGATGTTCGACAGGCTGGTGACGTAGCCAACAATGCCCGAGTCCACTGACGCGACGGTGGCCAAGAGCGCGAACCCGTAGATCCAGCCGACGAACCAGCCGTAACGAGCGCCGACGTTGTACTTGCCGTACTGGTACAGCGCGCCCGAGAGCGGATACTCGCTCGCCAATTCGCCAAAGACGAGCGCCACCAGCATCATGAGACCCACGACCACCGGCATCGTCCAGATGTAACGCGGTCCACCCATGCCAACGCCCAACGTGTAGAGCGAGTAGATGCCGACCATGGGGCTCAGGTAGGCGAACGCCACCGAGAAGTTGTCAAAGAGCGAGAGTACTCTCGACAACTCCTGTCGATACCCGAGGGCCGCCAGGCGCTCGTGATCGCTCTTCTCTATACCAATCTCGGACATTTGAACCCCCTACGGACCCGCATTGAGCAGATACTTGGGTACGTTACTGAGCCCATTGGGTCCTTTCGTGGATGGGGCTCGACTGGTCCTACGTTTTCTATCTGGGTGAAGACCCGAAGTCGTGATCACCAATACGAGGACGCACTGAGACGTGCGACGCACCACCTCCGCCCCGCTCGCTACGTGGCTGATCGGTCCTTTCGACCGTCGAGCCACCAGGTCCAGGGCCGCACCTCTTTGATGCGAAACACGCCATTGAGCATCCAAGGGTCGTCGCCGAAGAGGGTCTCCACCCGTGCTTCGTCCTCAGCGTCAACCGCGAGCAGCGCGATATCGGTGTCGCTCCCGCCGATTGGGCCACCGATGATGATGACACCTCGCTCGACGAGATCGTCGGCGAAGCGCGCATGCTCTGGCCACGACTGCTGTTCACGCATCGCCCGAGCTTCGTCCCAGTTCGGACCCTTCTCAGTAGTGACTGCGAAAATGGCCATGACGCCCCCCGAGCCGCCGTGCTCCAGCGTCAAAAGTACATGACGTATGCGTGACGCACTGAAGGAGATGAGGCGAGAGGGCCGGCCTTCGAGGACGAGACCCCGACACTCCAGTGGTCCACGCAGCATCGGCCCACGTCATCGGTCACCTTCTAGGCGGTGTTCCACGAGGACACGAGATTCGCGGCCCTTCGCAAATGAACGAGGTCCGGGATTCGCGAGGGCAAGCACCAGCTGCTCGTTGGAACTAGAGGGTGTCCGTTCAGTTCGCGATGACCAGTAATTGCGTGATGAGCCGGTTCTCGAAATCGTTGAACGGCCTGACGTCACGCAATGTCTGTCGTTCTTCGATGCTTGACTTTTACTATCTAGTTATATAACCTAATAGTAATGGTTTCTACTGATCAGCTCAGCCGCTCCTTCGCGGCACTTGCAGACCCCACCCGCCGGGCGATCCTGGAGCGTCTCGCGATCGGCGAGGCCGGGGTCGTCGAACTCGCAAACGACTCCGCGCTGACCCAGCCCGCGATCACCAAGCACCTCAAGGTGCTGGAGCGAGCCGGACTGATCGTGCGTACTCGTGATGGCCAGCGTCGCCCCGCGCGACTTCAACTCGACGGCTTAACCCCAGTGGACGACTGGTTGCGTCGTGCGCACGCTGAGTGGACTGATCGTCTCGACCGTCTCGAAGCCCATCTCGCCCCGCAACTCGACTCAACACACAAGAAAGAGATCCCCGATGCCTGAAACCCCTGCCACCGTCGACGTCCGAACCGCAACCGCGCTCAAGCAGCTCGTCATCGAGCGCACCCTTAAAGCTCCGCCCGAGCGCGTCTTTGACGCGTTCACCGAGCCGGACCAGCTCACGAAATGGTGGTGGCCGGCCGGCTTCACGTGCCCCGCCGCAGAGGTGGACCTTCGCGTCGGGGGAACATTTCGACTCGCGATGCAGTGGCCGGAATCCTTTCCTCTCGAAGCTCAATTCTCCCACTACATGTGCGGAGAATATTACGAGATCGACCGTCCGCGTCGTCTGGTCATGAGTGGCCGCGCGGTAAGCGACGAGCAAGGAGAGCTCTTCGCGACACTCATTGAGTTGACCTTTGAAGCGTGCGAAGAGGGCACCGCGCTCACCATGCGACAGTCCTACTTCGAGCCCATGCCGCCCGCCGCCGCAATGGGCGGCGCCGAGCAGGGCTGGACCGAGCAGCTCGACAAGCTTGAGCGACTTCTCTCGAGCTGACGAAGGGCGCTTGTGTCTTATCCGTCCTCTACTTGTCGACGTCGCGAAGAGATGCATTACGGGCCTCAATGACGAACCCGGCATCCCGGTGGTGACGACCTCATGAGGCTGCACGAGTGGCGCGGCTTCGCGGCGGTCGACCGGTGTCAAGGGTCAGCTGTTGTTGTGTCAACCATCAGGTGTTGTTGTGTCAATCATCACCTGAAAGTCAAATGTCACGGATCAGGTGCTGCAACACACCGCGTGGAGCCTGGGAGGAGATTCGAACTCCTGACCTACGCATTACGAATGCGTTGCTCTACCGACTGAGCTACCCAGGCGCGACTAAAAAGACTACCCGATTGGCGACCTTCAGCCTACGGGGCCACGCCTTAGAGCTCCATCAGCGAGAGCATGAGATCGTGCAACAGCAAGGTTTCGTCGATGTTGGACGAGAGGCGTTGACTCGCCTGGAGAATGTCATCAATCGCCCGCAGTGAAGCCGACACGCGATAGTCGCTTTTTGCGTCGCCTTCGCCCGCCGCGTCCAGGGCCTGCGTGAGGCGTTGGCGGTACACGTTGGTGAGCGCCGTCAGGCCGAAGCGAAGCTCTTCGATGCGAAACCGGCGCTGTTCACGTTTGAACTGTGCTTCGATGTCTCGTCGATTGGTCAGTGCTCGCTGACCCATCTCGCGCGCATCGGCGCTGCGGCGTTCGAGTTCTTCTTCTTGAAGGAGCTGTAGTGGCGCAATCGCTCGATCGAGTGACGATGAGATCTCACTAGCCAGTAACGCCGACACGGCGGGCGTGCCGTTCAAGCGCTGCGGGATTGTCCGCCACGACTCGATCCGCTCGGCGAGTGCGACGTCTCGAACAAGGACGCGCGCCCGACGTAGATTCCCGTTCGCCGCGATGGCCGCTCGACTGGCGTCATCAGGGGCGGCCCCTTCACTGACGAGGATTGCAGCGAGGTCGTCCGCGCTCATGCCCTTCAAACGGATTTCGACACAACGCGACACCACGGTGTCGAGTTCCTCGGGCACCTCCTCGGCGCTCAGCAGGAAGATGGTACGACCGGGCGGTTCCTCCAATGACTTCAATAGCGCCGCCACCGATGGCGAGGAACCGGTCGTGGTCAATTCGACCTCTTCGATCACCACGATCTGGAAACCCTGACCCAGGGGTCGGCGCCGACTGACGCGGTCCGCCTCTCGAAGATCGTCGACGCGCCACGAGACGCCCGCGCGCTCGGCGAAATACACGTCGGTGTCCTTACCCTCGAGCACCAACCGACACGCCTCACAGTCCCCACATCCGTGCTCGCTACATTGCAGCGCTGCGGCGAATGCGATCACGGCGTCGTGCAGACTCGAGCCAACGGGTCCCGTGAAGAGAAAGGCGTGCACCGGGTGGCGAACGAGCTGACGCATGGTCGCTACCGCGTCATCTTGGCCGATCAGTGATGAGAAGACGTCACCCATGAGACCACGAGAGGTGCGAGAGCCTCTCATCAATCGCCGCCGCAACCTCGTCTTCTCCCTTTGACCCGTCAACGATGAACCACGCGTCAGCGTAGGTTCGCGCGAGTTCAAGGTAGCCGTCACGCACGCGAGCGTGGAAGTCCAGATCGGCTGACTCGAAACGGTCCTTCGCGTCTCGTTCGCGTCGTTCATTGGCGACGTCGAGATCGATGTCGAGCAGGATCGTCAGGTCGGGCATGCACGTCCCGATCGCCAGTTGCGTCGCAACACGCAGTTCCTCCAGATCGACCCCGCGACCGTACCCCTGATACGCAAGGGTCGACGCGAAGTACCGGTCGAGGACCACGTCGCGACCACGTTCGAGCGCGGGCTCGATGACCGAGCGCACGTGGTGCGAGCGGTCCGACAGCATCAAAAGCGCTTCAGTCTCGGGCTCCATATGCAACGACGCGTCGAGGAGCCAACGGCGAAGGTCGGCTCCGAGCGTGCTGTCGCCGGGTTCGAAGGCGAAATGCGCCGCGTGCAGCGCCGCGACACGACGAGCCTGGGTGCTCTTGCCACTCGCGTCGATGCCCTCAAAGACAACGAACAATCCGCGGCGCATCACTCGTCCGAGGCGGGACGTGCCCTCGCGGCCAACGACGCATTGGCCTTGGCTCCCTTTGATACCGCGGCGCGCTTGAGCGCACCCGTCGACGTCTTGGCGGCGGCTTTCGTGGTCTTCTTCGCCGCCTTCTTTGCGGGCGCCTTCTTCGTCGCCTTCTTCACGGCCTTTCGAGGGCGCGACGAAGGCTCAGCGTTTCGACGTTCCGCCAATAACTCGCACGCGCGGTCCAGCGACAATGTCTCGGGCGTGTCACCAAGGCGAAGGGTGGCGTTCGTCTCGCCGTCGGTGACGTAGAGACCGAATCGGCCGCTCTTCACGACGACGTTCTTCTTGGTCACCGGATCCTCACCCAGTTCCTTCAACGGCCCCGCCGCCGCACGACGCCCGCGTTGCTTGGGTTGGGCGAGCAACGCCAGCGCACTCGCCAGGTCGATAGCGAAGATCTGTTCCTCGTCTTCGAGCGACCGGGTCTCCTTGCCCCACGTCAGGTACGGACCATAACGGCCGTTCTGGGCGAGGATCTTGTCACCGCCTTCGGGGTGATCACCCACCACGCGCGGTAGCGAGAGCAACCGCTTCGCATCCTCCAGCGTTATCGATTCAGGCGTCATGGTCGAGAACAACGACGCCGTCTTGGGCTTCTCTTTGGGATCGGTCATCTCACCGACCTGCACGTAGGGACCGTAGCGGCCCGCCTTCAAGAAGATCGTCTCACCCGTACTCTCGTCCACACCGAGCGCCCGGTCGTTGCTCGGCGCCGCGAGTAGTTCGAGCGCGTGCTCGACACTCAGTGAATCGGGCTCGGTCGCCTCGGGGATCGACACTCGATCCTCCCCGTGGATCAGGTAGGGGCCGTAGCGACCAGATCGCACCGATACCGCGAGTCCGTCGGGCGCCGTGCCAAGTGTGATCGAGTTGATCGCGGCGAAATCGAATTCGAGATCGCCGTGGGTCATGTGCTCGAGTCCGCTTTTCGCGAGTTCGGTGTCCGCTGAGGGATCGCCGAAATAGAAGCGGTGCAACCAGGGCTCCAAGTCCTGTTTCCCCTCGGCGATCTCGTCGAGCTGACTCTCCATTGCTGCCGTGAACTGGTAATCGACCAGGTCGGCGAAATAGTGCTCGAGCAGATTCACAACGGCGAAGGCCCGAAACGCCGGGACCAGCGATTTACCCTTCTTCCACACGTACCCCCGTCGGTCGATGGTCTTCATCACCGACGCGTACGTCGAAGGACGGCCGATGCCGAGGTCTTCGAGCTTCTTGATCAACGTCGCCTCGGAGTAGCGGTCCGGTGGCTGGGTGTCATGACCTTTCGCTTCACTGCTCTCGACCGGTACAGACTCCCCCTCGGACAGTGCGGGCAGGATTCGCTCCTGGTCAGCGAGTTCCGCCTCGGGGTCATCGGTGCCCTCGACGTAGGCCCGACGAAATCCCGGGAATTCAATTCGTAGTCCCGTAGCAGCGAGCGCGACATCGACGTCACCCGAGAAATCGGTCACGTTCGAGAGTGTCGCGAGCAGACGCACTTTGTCCTGGGTGAGTCGCGCGTCGACCATCTGGGAGGCAATGGTGCGCTTCCAGATGAGTTCGTAGACCGCCAACTCGTCGCCGCCCAAACTCGCGTGCGCCTCGTCGAGCGTTCTGAACGTCTCGCCAGCGGGTCGAATGGCCTCGTGCGCCTCCTGAGCGTTCTTCACCTTTCGGTCGTAGCGACGAGGGGTATCGGCGACGTAGTCGTCGCCGAACATCGAGGCCGCCATGGAACGAGCGGCCGAGATCGCCTCATCAGAGAGTGTCGTCGAGTCGGTCCTCATGTAGGTGATCCAACCCTGCTCGTACAGACGCTGCGCGGCGCGCATGGTGCGCTCGGGATCGAAACGAAGCTTGCGACTCGCCTCGATCTGCAGCGAAGAGGTCATAAAAGGAGGCTGGGGTCGCTGCGTGCGTGGGGTCGACGCGATCGACGCGATACGAAGCTCAGTACCGAGCAGGCGCTGCGCGATGGAGTTCGCTGCGGCCTCGCTCAGCACCTCAACCGAAGCCTTCGCCTCGAGGCGACCGGCGGCGTCGAAGTTCTTGCCCGTCGCAAGATTGAGGTCGTTCACCGACTCAAGCGTCGCTTCGAACGATGCGCTCTTCGCGCGCACGACGGCACTCACGTCGAACCACGTCGCCGAAGTGAACGCCATGCGCTCGCGCTCTCGTTCACACACCAAGCGGATCGCGACCGATTGGACCCGGCCCGCGGAACGCGCCTTGTCGACTGCGCGCCACAACACCGGCGAGACCTCGTAGCCAACGAGTCGGTCGAGGAACCGGCGACCCTCTTGGGCGTCGACGAGGCGAAGGTCGAGGTCTCGCGTCTCACTGACGGCCTTCGCGATAGCCGCTGGGGTGATCTCGTGAAAGACCATCCGCTTCACCGGAACCTTTGGATTGAGGACTTCTTGAAGGTGCCACGCGATCGCTTCGCCCTCGCGGTCTTCGTCGGTCGCGAGATACAACTCGTCGACTTCCTTCAACGCCGACTTGAGCTCGGCGACGATCTTCTTGCGGTCGCTCGAGACAACGTAGACCGGCTTGAAGTGGTCATTCACATTGATCCCGAGCCGCGCCCACTTCTCGCCCTTGACCGACGCGGGGATATCCGCCGCGCTCTGGGGCAGATCTCGAATATGGCCAATGGACGGCTTGACGATGTAGTCGGGGCCGAGCATGCCCTGGATGCGCGTAGCTTTTGCGACTGATTCAACAATGACGAGGGCCCTGGCCATACTCACCACCTCTCTGCATCGAGAGACGTCCCCGTGGACGCCTCGTTCGCTCTACAAGATAGACAGGTCTGGAACCTCGCGATGTTCATGGGTCGTGCACGACGCCACGCCCGAGCGCGATTTTCTAGTCCCTCACTGGTGTTTCGACCCCCTTGCCCCCTACTCCTCGCCCTGGGGCGCAGCCACGATTTCGTACTGGGGGTTGAGGATCACCGCCTCACGGCGCAGCGACGTCACGGTGCCCTTGACGAGCAATCGCGTGCCGCGTTCTATCCCTGGGACACTGGAACGACCCTGGAACACCAAGGTGACCGAACCGGTGTTGTCGGCGATCACGCAGCGCAGTTCGTTGAGTCCGCGCTCCTTGGTGATGGTCATGGCCTTCACTCGCCCCGCGATCTCCGCGAAGTTGCGCTCCTTCAGCCCACCAATGGGTGCGGCGTCGCCCGAGCGCTGCGCCAATTTCACGTCAGCTTCGAGGTGTGCGTCTTCTCGCACTCCTCCACGCACCACCTCGTCGCTCAGTGGTGCCTCTTGCACATCACCTTCGGCGAGACGAGTGCGACCCGAGCGATACGGGATGATCGTGGCCGCTGTCCGGGGGACGTGCATGACCGCCCCGGCGATGGCGTCTGCAGTGCGGTCGTGCAGGAGACGCTGCAAGCGAGACACGAAACCCTTGCGCGGAAGGATCACCATGCAGAACACGTCGGGGTCGCGAACGACGTCGGCGACCAACTCGAGCGCGGCGCGGTCGAGGCGGCGGTCCTCGCATTCAACGACTTCTAGGCTGATCCCCGCCGACGCGGTATTGGGTGCGCCCCAGCGCCCTTCGAGACGCTTGGTCACGATGGGGTCGATATCGAAGTGCACGGCACGAATCGAATAGGCGTTCAAGGTGTTGCAGTACTGCAGCGCACGCTCGGTCGCGAGGTCGTAGGTGTCGACGAAGACAACGACACGATTCATGCGAATTTGCATCTTCTCGCTGGTGGCGTTGGCCTCGAACGCACGAACCTCACGCTCGTACTGCTTATTGAATCGCAACAACGCCCAATACATGATCGGTCCCACGACCGCGATGATCCACGCGCCCTCTTTGAATTTCGCGATGAGAAAGATCAGCACCACGATGGCGGTGACCGTAGCCGAGAGCGCGTTCACGAACACCCCGAAGCGCCACTTTCCGGCGCGCTCGCGCAGGTGTCGAGCAACCATCCCCGCTCCCGCCAACGTGAAGCCGGTGAACACACCAATGGCGTAGAGCGCGATGAGTGCGTTGACCTTCGCGTCAAAGACGATGATCAAGGTCAGGGACACCACGCCGAGCAAGATGATGCCGTTCGAAAAGGCGAGACGGTGACCACGCTTGGTGAGTTGACGCGGCAGATACCTGTCGGTCGCCACGTAGTTCGCGAGGAACGGAAAGCCGTTAAAGGACGTGTTGCCACCGGTGTAGAGGATGAGCAACGTCGCGAGCTGCACGAGATAGAAGATCGTCGAGCCAATGCCCGTTGAACCGAAGACTGCGCGCACTTCTTGGCTGACGACCGTTGGGGTCCCGGCCTCGAAGGGGAGTGCGTGGGTCCACGCCGCGAGCAGGGTGGTGCCGAGCAAGAGGAAGGCGAGAATGCTCGACATCAGGAGCAACGTCTTTCGCGCGTTCTTCCACTCGGGGCGACGAAAACTCGCGACACCGTTGGAAATGGCCTCGAGTCCGGTCAGGGAGGATCCACCATTCGCGTACGCACGCAGCAGCGAGATAAAGGCGAGACCCATGAGGATGCCCGTTCCCTTTTGACCAAGGTGTCCGCCCACCAGCTTGCTGGCCTCTGGCTGGGCGAGGAAGTGAAGTGAACCGGTGAACTTCTTCACGTAGCCCACGATGATCGTGAGTGACAACATCGCGATGTAGAAGTACGTCGGGAATGCGAAGTAGCTCCCCGCCTCTTTCAGGCCGCGAAGGTTGCCATAGATCAAGAGCAGCACGACGCCCACCGTGATCTCGAGAGTGAACGGCGCGAGCGACGGCACAGCGCTCGTGAGTGCGGCAGTACCCGCCGCGCACTGCACCGCTACGGTCACGGTGTAATCGATCAAGAGCGAGACGGCGGCGATCTGTGCGACCTTCGGTCCGAAATTCTCGCGCGCGACCACGTAGGAACCGCCCGCGGTCGTGT
>JAJXXA010000028.1 GCA_021781335.1 Actinomycetes bacterium | reverse complement strand
ATAGAGCGCGAGCTCCAGGGGGTTCGGGTCACGACGGAGCACCGCGCGGATATCGTCCAGTTCGGAGTCGGTCAGACCAAGGGCGCGATGCAGGGGCTCGGGGGCGCTATTCACCCCACCAAACTACTGGCCCACAGGATGACCCTCTCCCTCGGGTGGATCGAGTTCACGACGATGCCTCCAGACCCACGTGGAGAAGAACAACGACGCAGCGAAGGTAACGATGTTGATAGCCAATTCCACTAACCCGTTGGCGCCGCGAGACCAGATCGCGTGTTCGAGATCGAACAAGACGTCCATGGCACCAAGGTAGAAACCAGCACCGGCCCCGAGCAAGAGCAACAACACTGCGCTGGACGAGCGACGATGGAGCGCACGGGCCCCGAGCAGGACGAACACGACGATAAGGCCGTCAGCCAGGGGGAACGCCTGCTCGAAACCAACGTAGAGCGCACTCGAGGAGGACGCCACGAGTGAGCGATGAGCGAACCACGCGACCCAGTACGCAACGATCAGCGTCGCGACAGCGAGACAGGCTCCGATCAGACGGCGCCGGACGTGCTCGCCCACGCGACCAGGGTCCTAGGCCGCGCTCACGAGTGCGCGCAGGAATCCCTCGAGCAGGACGCGTCCGTCGTCACTGCCGAGCAGGGTCGACATCGCGCGTTCGGGGTGGGGCATGAGTCCGACGACATTGCCTTCAACGTTGGAGACCCCCGCGATGTCATCTCGTGAACCATTGGGGTTGTCCTTGTAGCGAAGCACGACCTGATCGTTCTCGATGAGCTGCTCGTAGGTCGCGTCATCACAGGTGTACGCGCCTGAGAAGTGATTGATCGGGATGCTCAACTCTTGACCCTTGACGGCCCCGCGCGTCAGCACTGACCTGGTCGACGCCACGATCAGGGTCGTTGGTTGACAAAGGAAGGTCAAGCCACGATTCTTCTGAAGGGCGCCGGGCAACAGTCCGGCTTCGGTGAGCACTTGGAAACCGTTGCAGATTCCAAGCACCGCGCCACCCGCTTTCGCGAAATCCGCGATCGCGCCCATGACCGGTGAGAAACGCGCCAGAGCGCCCGGACGCAGGTAATCGCCGTGCGCGAAGCCGCCCGGCAAGATGATTCCGTCGTAGCCCTCGATTGTCTCGGTCGAGTGCCAGATGAAGTCGGCTTCGGCGCCCAACGTCGTCATCGCGCTCAGGGCGTCATATTCACAGTTGGAGCCCGGAAAGATGACAACGCCGATCTTGGTCATGCCACGCCCCACGCGCTGTCACCAACGCGAGCAGAGGAATTCTCGATCACGGGATTGGAGAGGAGGCGCTGCGCCAGGGCCGT
The DNA here is from genome assembly GCA_021781335.1 of Actinomycetes bacterium. Classification (GTDB taxonomy): domain Bacteria; phylum Actinomycetota; class Acidimicrobiia; order Acidimicrobiales; family RAAP-2; genus RAAP-2. Next base: position 6,781 of record JAJXXA010000028.1, on the reverse strand, counting down.
CGCCTTCTCGAGGGCGCCCGCTTCGTCCACGGCGTCAATCATCATGTGAAACGACTTGCCGGCGCGAACGTGGGTCACGCCCTCGAAACCCAACGCGGGAAGGGCGCGTTCGATAGTGGCGCCTTCAGGGTCGGCTATCCCTTCGCGCAAAGTGACGGTGACGGTAACGGGGAAGTTCACGACTACGCACCGTACCAGTCCGCAAGGGAACGTCCGGTCACCCGCTCGTAGGCCGCTACGTAACGCTTCGAGGTGACCTCGATGACATCGTCTGCGACGTGCGGTGGCGGCGGCGTGTGGTCCCAGCCCTGGGCGTCGAGCCAGTCTCGAAACGGCTGTTTGTCAAAAGAGGGTGGAACTTCGCCCGGGCGCACCTGGTCGGCCGGCCAGATCCGCGAAGAGTCTGGGGTGAGGACCTCGTCGCACACGACGAGACGGCCGTCGACGTACCCCAATTCGAACTTGGTGTCGGCGAGGATGAGCCCGACCTGCGCCAGGGCGTGCGCGGCGCGGGTGAACAGACCAAGACACAACGCCATTGCTTCGCCGACCACCGCATCGCCCACGATGTGCGCCGCCGTGGCGAGGTCGATGTTCTGATCGTGACCGGACTCCGCCTTCGTCGAGGGGGTGAACAGCGGGCGTTCGAACTCATCGGTCAAACGCATCCCCGCGGGTACCTCCATGTTGTGCACGGTCCCCCTCGCCACGTACTCGTCGTAGGCCTGGCCGGCGAGGCGTCCGCGAACGATGCACTCAAGGGGCAGCATCCGAGCACGGCGAACCAGCATGGTGCGACCATGCCACGCCCGCTCGTCGAGGAAACCAGGGACGAATTCGTCGATCACCGCCGGGTCGCACGCGACCAGCGACGCCGGTACTTCGTCGGCAAATTCGCGCACCCAGTAATGGGTCAGCGCCGTGAGGACGCGCCCCTTCTCGGGCACCGTCTCGTGCATGATGACGTCAAAGGCACTCAATCGGTCAGAAGCGACCATCAACAAGTGCTCTTCGTCCACCTCGTAGAGGTCACGCACCTTGCCCGTGTAGATGTGGTTGATGTCGAGTTCTGTCACGAGCGCCACGTCAATGCGTCTAGGAATCGACCACGGTGTGCGAGAAGACGCTGCGCGTCAAAGGCGCGAGCGAGCGCGTCGTTGCTCAACGTCACGAGTTCATTCTCCTCAATGACGTCACGGAAGTTCCGACGTTCCTCGAAGGCTTGACGCGCACTCGACTGGACAATGCGGTACGCGTCGTCTCGCGACATGCCAGATTCAACGAGCGCGAGCAGCACCGATTGTGAGAACACGAGACCGAGGGAGCCTACGGTCAAGTTCTCGAGCGCACGCTCGGGACGCAGCACCAATCCCTTCGCGAGTCCCGTCGCCTTTCTCAACATGTAGACCGTCAACTGCAGGGCGTCGGGTAACACAACACGTTCCACACTCGAGTGTGAGATATCACGCTCGTGCCAGAGCGCCACGTCTTCAAGGCCCGCCTGGAGATAACCGCGTAGCACGCGCGCGAGCCCACACAGTCGCTCGGACAGCACGGGGTTGCGCTTGTGGGGCATCGCGGATGATCCCTTTTGACCTGGTGCGAAGGGCTCTTCGGCCTCGCCGACCTCACTGCGTGCGAGGTGACGCACTTCGAGCGCGAACTGCTCCATTGCGGTGCCCAGTGACGCACACGCGTACAAGACTTCCGCGTGGCGGTCGCGCGCGATCACTTGGGTGGCGGGCACCGCGCGCAGCCCGAGCGCTTCGCAGACGTAGGCCTCGACGGCGGGGTCGATATTGGAGAACGTGCCAACGGCACCCGACAATTTGCCCACGGCGATCGCCGCTCGTGCGCGCGTCGCACGCTCGATGTCGCGTTGCACCTGCAGGGCGAACAACGAGAACTTCGCGCCGTAGGTAGTCGGCTCGGCGTGCATGCCGTGAGTGCGACCGGTGATGGGCATGTTGATGGACTCCTCGGCGCGCGCGGTGAGTGCGTCGCGCAGCGCCGTGGCTTCATCGATCACAATGTCCATTGCGCGCGTCAAGGTGTGGCACAGGGCAGTGTCCACGACGTCCGAGGACGTCAGGCCGTAATGGATCCACGCCCCTTCGGGCATGCCGATCTTCTCCTGGACAATGTCGACGAACGCCGCCGTGTCGTGGTTCGTGATCTGCTCGCGCTCTTCGACCAAGGCAACGAACTGCGCGTCGATGACCGGGCGACGTGCACGCAACATCGCAACTTCCTCTTTGGGCAACACGCCGTGCTCGGCGAGGCCCTCGGCGGCGAGCAGCTCGACCTCGAGCATGGTGTCAAAGCGGCTCTCGTCACTAAAGAGCGCTGCAACGTCCTTCGGAGCGTATCTGGGAATCATTGTTCTCCTTTAGACCGCCGCCTGGGCGATGTCGTGGCGCATGACCCTACCCTCAAAGGTTACGAGCGCTGCGCCACGATACGCACGTTCGCGCGCTTCGCCGATCGACGCGCCCACGCCCGTCAACGCGAGAACCCGTCCACCCGCGGTCACGAAGCGACCTTCGTGGTCGAGCGCGGTGCCCGCGTGAAAGACGGTGACCCCTTCGATCGAGTGCGCCAGTTGCCCGTCGGGACCGAGACCGCTGATGAGGTCGCCCGAGCGTGGGTGCTGCGGGTAACCGTGTGCGGCGAGCACGACGGTGACCGAAAATCCCTTTGTCGCCACGGGTGACGCGCTGAGGCGACCTTCGCCGGTGCGTAGCAGCATCTCAAAGAGACCCTCACCGTAGAGCGGCACCAACGCCTCGGTCTCGGGGTCGCCGAAACGCACGTTGTACTCGAGCAGTTTTGGACCCGCCGAGGTCAACATCACACCCGCATAGAGCACACCGCGAAAATCGATCTGTCGCCGCGCCAGCTCACGAAGGGTCGGCGCGACGATGGAGGTCATCACGAGCTCGACGTCGCCGCTCGACATGGCGGGCATGGGCGCATAGGCACCCATGCCCCCAGTGTTGGCGCCCTGGTCGTCGTCCCCGACCCGCTTGAAATCCTGGGCGGGTACGAGAGGGACCGCCGTCGTGCCGTCGCACAGCACGAGCAACGAGCACTCCTCGCCGTCGAGACCCTCTTCGATGATCACCGTCGTACCCGCGCTACCGAACGCGGCACCGCTGAGTTTGGCGCGCACGTCCTCACAAGCCTCGTCGAGATCGTTGGTGACGAGCACGCCCTTGCCCGCGGCGAGTCCGTCGGTCTTCACGACAAAAGGCGGCTCCATCGTGGCGAGGAACGCCGTCGCAGCGTCCTCGTCGTGAAAGACACCGAAGCGCGCCGTCGGCACGCCCGCGCTCGCCAGGAACTCCTTCATGAAGGCCTTGGAGCCCTCAAGTCGTGCGCCACTGGCGCCCGGACCGACCACGATCTTTCCCTGGCGCCTCAGTTCATCGGCCAGGCCCTCGACCAGAGGTTGCTCGGGGCCGACCACGAAGAGGTCGGCGTCGAGCTCGAGGGCGGACGTCGTGACACAGGTGATGCCGTGGGCCGCGATGCCCGCGTTACCCGGCGTGACCACCACCTCAGCGCTCTTCGAGAGACCCCACGCCAGGGCGTGCTCGCGTGCACCGCCACCAATGACGACGCAACGTCTCACGAGGGTCGAACGAACTGCTCTCGGCCCGGGCCAACCCCGACGACCGAAATGCGCACGCCAATCGTCTCTTGCAGGAACTTCACGTACGCCTTCGCCTTCGCGGGCAGCTGCTCGAACTGCGTGCACTCGGTGATGTCACTCTGCCATCCGGGCAAGACTTCGTAGATAGGCGTGACGTCGTGGAGCACGGACTGGTGGTAAGGCGGGAAGTCGTAACGTACGCCGCCGGCCTCGTAACCAACGCACACTTTGATCTCGTCGAGCGTGTCGAGGACGTCGAGTTTGGTGAGGGCGATCTCAGTGAGAGAGTTCAGGCGAGCCGCCTGGCGGGCCATGACCGCGTCGAACCACCCAACGCGGCGTCGTCGACCGGTGTTCGTGCCGTATTCTCTCCCCCGGTCCACGAGCAATTCACCCATCTCACCATCGAGTTCGGTCGGGAAGGGCCCGGCGCCCACGCGCGTGACGTACGCCTTGGCGATCCCCACGATGTCGCTGAGATCGCGCGGTCCGAGGCCCGAGCCGGTGCACGCGCCGCCCGCCACGGGGTTGGACGAGGTGACGAAGGGATAGGTGCCGTGGTCGAGGTCGAGGAAGGTCGCCTGGGCACCTTCGAGCAACAGACGCTGCGAGCGGGCGAGGGCTTCGTGCACGATCGCCACGGTGTCAGCGATCATCGGGGCCACCCGTGGTGCCAATTCGTCGAGGTACTTCTCGCCAATGTCCTTCGCGCTCATGGCCGGACGGTTGTAGATCTTGTTCAGCACCAGGTTCTTCTCGTGGAGCACCACGTCGAGCTTCTGACGGAAGATCTTCGCGTCGAGTAGGTCCTGGACGCGAAGGCCGACCCGCGAGGACTTGTCCGCGTACGCGGGACCGATCCCGCGCTTGGTGGTGCCGAGGGCGTTCTTGCCGAGGAATCGCTCGGTCAAGCGATCGAGCTCCTGGTGATAGGGCATGATGAGGTGGGCGTTGCCCGAGACCACCACGCGCGACACGTCGACGTTCTTCGCACTGAGCGTGTCGAGTTCAGCCAACAGCACGGCGGGATCGACCACCACGCCATTGCCGATCACTGGCGTGATGTGGGGGTAGAGCACGCCCGACGGCACGAGTTGGAGCGCGAAGGCTTCACCGTCGACGACGATGCGGTGCCCCGCGTTATGGCCACCTTGGTAGCGAACCACCATATCCATGTCACGAGCCAAAAGGTCGGTTAACTTCCCTTTGCCTTCGTCACCCCATTGGGTTCCGACTACCACGGTTGCGGGCACTTGACTCCCTCGAGACGGCCTCGTTGCGCACCAAGCCTACAGTACGAAAAATCTTCGAACGATCGCCTAGGAGAACTGCAAGACCCCGTCGACGACATCGACGGTGATCGTGTCGCCTTCGTGATACTCGCCTTCGAGCACCGCCAACGCCAACGGGTCTTCGAGACGTCGCTGGATCACCCTCTTCAAGGGGCGAGCACCGAACGCCGGGTCGTAACCCTCGCGGGCGAGTTCGTGGGCCGCAGCGCTCGTGACGTTCAGTGCGAGACGACGCTCGGCGAGACGACGCCGTAACCGTCCCAACTGAATACCAACGATGACCTCGAGGTCCTTCTCGTCGAGGGAGCGAAAACGGATGATGTCGTCGATCCGGTTCACGAACTCGGGCCGGAAGAACTCTTGCGGATCGCCCGGCAGATTGCTGGTCATGATCAGCACCACGTTCGTGAAGTTGACCGTACGACCCTGACCATCGGTGAGTCGACCGTCGTCGAGTACCTGCAACAACAGGTTGTAGACGTCGGGGTGCGCCTTCTCGATCTCGTCGAGCAGGACCACCGAATACGGTCGACGACGCACGGCTTCGGTGAGCTGTCCACCTTCTTCGTACCCGACGTAGCCCGGAGGAGCCCCGATGAGTCGACTCACGGCGAACTTCTCCATGTATTCGCTCATGTCCAGACGCACCATGGCCTTGTCATCATCGAACAAGAACTCCGCGAGCGCCCGAGCCAACTCGGTCTTGCCAACACCGGTCGGTCCCATGAACAGGAACGAGCCGATGGGACGGTTCGGATCCGAGAACCCCGCGCGCGAGCGACGGATAGCGTTGGCGACCGCTACGACGGCCTCGTCTTGACCAACGATCCGCGAGTGCAGCAATTCCTCCATGCGCACCAACTTGTCGACTTCGCCTTCGAGCAGTTTGGTCACCGGCACGCCGGTCCATCGACTGATCACCTCGGCGATGTCCTCCGCGTCCACCTCTTCTTTCAAGAAGGCGCCGTTGGCCTGTAACTCTCCGAGTTCGCGCGTGGCCTGGTCAATGCGCTTCTCCAATTCGGGAATCGTGCCGTAGCGCAGTGCGGCGGCACCATTGAGGTCACCGTCACGCTCGAGGCGCTCGGCCTCGGCGCGCTTCTCCTCGAACTCATGCTTGGCACTTTGGATCCTCTGGATAGCCGACTTCTCCGCCTGCCAACCCGCGGCGAGCTCATCGGACTTCTCACGCTGGTCGGCCAACTCCTCTTCGAGTAGCGCCAAGCGCTCCTTGGATCGTTCGTCGACTTCGCCACTCAACGCCACCTGCTCGATCTCGAGTTGGCGAATTCGTCGGATAACCACGTCGAGTTCGGTGGGCATCGAATCGATCTCGATCCTCAATTTCGACGCCGCTTCATCAATGAGGTCAATGGCTTTGTCGGGCAGATTGCGGTTGGGCACGTAACGCTGTGAGAGAACGGCCGCCGCGACCAAAGCCGCGTCTTGGATGCGTACGCCGTGGTGCAACTCGTAGCGTTCCTTGAGACCCCGAAGGATCGCGACGGTGTCCTCGATCGAGGGCTCGCCCACGAAGACCTGCTGGAAGCGCCGCTCCAGCGCCGCGTCCTTTTCAATGTACTGACGGTATTCGTCGAGGGTGGTCGCACCGATGAGGCGCAGCTCTCCGCGCGCCAACAGAGGCTTGATCATGTTGCTCGCATCCATTGAACCTTCGCTCGCCCCCGCGCCCACGATGGTGTGCAATTCGTCGATGAAGGTGATGACACTGCCCTCGGCGTCTTCGATCTCCTTCAAGACCGCCTTCAGGCGTTCTTCGAACTCTCCGCGATACTTCGCGCCCGCGACCATTGACGCGAGATCGAGTGCGATG
>JAJXXA010000121.1 GCA_021781335.1 Actinomycetes bacterium | reverse complement strand
ACCGAACTTCGCGACGACCCCAGCGGCTACTTCTGGGGTTAGAACATCGCGGTTGCGCAATGAGCGATGGACACCTACCATCTCATTCAGCCGAAGGTTGTCCTACACCACTTGGCGGGACTTGATCATCAAGTCGCCGGTAATTCCGACGGCGTCGCACAAGCCAACACCAATTTGATAGCAGATGTGGTGTCATTTGTAAGTGCGAGTTTCGGGAAGGGCATCCACTGTCGGGGGGGGTCTGCTCGCACGAGCGCGAGTACGTTTGGGCCTCACGCAACGTGAATTAGCAGCGCGATCCGGTGTCGCGCAGTCGACAATCGCCCGCATTGAATCGGGACGTATCAATCCCGGGTTCGAGTCAGTGCAACGTATTCTCACCTCGGTCGGCCTCGAACCAAGAATCCATCTCGAATCCATCGATGACCACGACCAATTGTTACTGGAGCGGCATTCCCAAGTAGTGACCTCGAACGGCAACGAGTCGAAGAACGACACGTAGTCAATATCGCTGGGTTCAAGAATGCGCGAGTCATCAGGGAGACGCATGCGCCGAGAACGAAAGGCGAAAGTCATCATCGAGGTCTTCAATAAATTCGAGCTTGAATACGTGGCGATTGGTGCCTTCGCCGCTAGTGCGCACGACGTGCCGGTACCTCCCACAATGGATCTTGATCTCCGAGTTCGCAAACGCGTGAGGCGCCCTGTTGGGAAGACTCTTTGGCACCATCGAAGACCAACTTGCCCATTATGGGAAAATGGGATAAAGTACGACATAGCCGAAAGGACATCATGACCCTCATTGAAACCGACGACCGCAGCCGCGTGGTGCTTCCCGGCCATCCGAGCCAGCGATTTCTGGTGCGCGAAAACGAAGATGGCAGCATCCTGCTCGAGCCTGCGCGCGTGGTGAGCGAGGCCCAACTCGAATATGACGAGACTCCCGAGCTCCAGGCCCTACTCAGCCGCGCGGCGGCATCAGCGACCGTCACGCGGTCGCGCCGGCGCCAGTGAGCGCCGACCCGGGCTACTCCGAAGTGGCCAACGCCCAACTCGACGAGATTGAGAATGGCGGTGACCCCGACCTCTACGACGCGCTAATGGACGTCTGTGAGTTCGTGCTCGCTGACCCCGGCGCGGCCCAGGCCAGATCAAGTGCACTCACCACCGCTGAGGGAATTCGCTTCCGCCTAGCGGTACCCGGCCGCCACCCATACAAGGTCTTCTGGTCGAGCGATGGCCCGCGCATTGAGGCCGTGTTCCCCTATCGTTAGGTGGGAACCGCTCTTGGTTGTTGCTGAGCGTCCGCGCGACTATCGGTGCTTCGGGCGGGTCCCTCTTGGTAGCGAGACCCGCCCCTCGCCGGCGAATTCATTGATTGGTACGTGAATCCAGACCGTCTCGATTTGGAACGACTGATCACTGCGCTCAACTCCTTCGATGCGAGGAGTTCTGAAAGGTGCGACTGGACGTCATTCTTGATGTCCAAAGGTGCCCTGAACTCACTTTGCTGCTTGGTCGTGATCTCTCGCGCACTCACCGAGCACATTTCGACCATGCAAGATGGCCCGCGTGCTGCGTTTGGACGTCACGACTCCACGGTGGTCCTGTCTTGAGGGACCCTGCGACTCGGATCAAGCGGACCATGCGCTCATAGGCCTGGCGCGGTTGACCAGCCATGGGCCAACTGTCGAGTAACCAAACGATCAGAAATGAATAGATGCATGATGGCGCTCGAAAACCAAAAGGCTCAAGCGCCCGTTAGCTACTCCTTGGGTCGAATCTTGAGCGCCCCTGAATTCATTCCCAGCTGCTGATTCCGATGTGTTGGTCCCGTGTCGGAGGAGCCTCTTCAAACGCCATGAACTAGCAGAAGCCTCTCACCAGGTGAGATTCACGCAGCCCCCATGTGTCCGGGTAAAGGCCCGCGTCAACGACAACTTTGACGAATCACCGGCGGCTCTGTCGAGTGGAGTTCGTCGAGCGTTAGCCGTTCTTCACCGTGGCGAGGATCTTGGTGAGCGTGTCTTTCGCGTCGCCGAAGACCAGCATCGTCTTGGGGTTGTAGAGCAGCTCGTTCTCGATGCCCGCGAACCCCGGTCGCATCGAGCGCTTCAAGAAGATCACGTTCTCCGCCAGGTCCGCGTTGATGATGGGCATGCCGTAGATGGGCGAGCTCTTGTCGTCTTTCGCGGCCGGGTTGACGGTGTCATTGGCCCCAACGACCAGTGCCACGTCGGCGGTCTGAAGTTCGGAGTTCGCTTCGTCCATCTCGACCAACTGCTCATAGGGCACGTTCGCCTCGGCGAGCAGCACGTTCATGTGACCGGGCATACGACCCGCGACCGGGTGGATCGCGAAGAAGACTTCGATGCCCTTCTTCTCCAATTCCTCGGCGAGTTCGCGTACGACGTGTTGCGCCTGGGCAACGGCGAGGCCGTATCCCGGGATGACCACGACGCGACTCGAGTAGTTGAGCAGGACCCCAACGTCCTCAGGCGTGCCGGAACGCACGCTTCGTCCGTCGGCCCGCTCGGTGTCACCACTCGCGGTGACGTTCGAGCCGAAGGCCGAGAAGAGCACGTTGGCGAGGCTGCGGCCCATGGCCTTGCTCATGAGGCGCGTGAGCAAGATACCCGACGCACCGACCAAGGTACCCGCGACGATCAAGAGGTTCGAGCCGAGCGTGAAGCCCGAGGCCGCGACCGCAAGACCGGTGAAGGAGTTGAGCAGTGAGATGAGGACCGGCACGTCGGCGCCACCAATCGGCAGCACGAAGGCGATGCCGAGAATGAAGGCGAGTCCGAGCAGCACCCAGAGCAGCGGCGTTGAATTGGTCGAGAGGATGATCACGATCAAGACCACCGCACCCAGACCGAAGATGCCGTTCAGGACCTGTTGGCCCGGATAGGTGACCGGGCGTCCCGTCATCAGTTCTTGGAGTTTCGCGAAGGCAATGGCGGAACCCGAGAACGACACGGTTCCGATCAGCACACCGAGCAGCACTTCAAGGGTGACGTACGTTGCCGGATGGGTGGCTTTGATGTGGACGAACTCGGTGATCGACACGAGCGCGGCCGCTCCACCACCCACGCCGTTGAAGATAGCCACCAACTGCGGCATGGCGGTCATCTTCACGAAGCGGGCCGTTGGTACCGCGACGATCACGCCGATGGCCATGGCGAGCAGAATGAGTCCCACGTGGTGCAGCGCGTGTCCGTCGACGTACTTGAAGAACGTCGCCACGATTGCGACGAGCATGCCGAGCGCCGCGACGCCGTTGCCCATGCGTGCGCGCTTGGGACTACCAAGACCCTTCAGGGCGAGCACGAAGGTGGTCGCTGAGAACAGGTAGAGGAGATCGATCAGTGTTTCGCGACTCATTGAGCAACCTCATCAGTCTTCTTCGCGGGGGCCTTGGGGGACTTTGCTTTGAACATCTCGAGCATCCGGTCGGTCACGACGAATCCACCCACCACGTTGAGTGTGGCGAGGATCACCGCGAGAAAACCCAACACCTCTTCGAGATTCGTGTTCGCCGAACCGAGCACGAGCATCGATCCGACGAGGATGACGCCGTGGATGGCGTTCGAGCCACTCATGAGTGGCGTGTGCAAGATGCTCGGCACCTTCGCAATGATCTCAATACCCACGAAGATGCTCAACACGAGCACCGTGGCGTACTGCAACAAGACGTTACCCATCAGGCGTTCTCCTTCACTTCTGGGGTGATTGCCACGTGGGCAACACCGAGCGCCTCGGCGGTCGGTGCGTGGTTGATGGCGCCGTTTCGAGCAACGGTGACGCCGATGACGACTTCGTCGTTCCAATCAGGGGCCAGTTGGCCCTTCGCGCCGAAGAGCGCGAGGAGCTTGAGCACGTTGTTCGCGTACATGAAGCTCGCGTGCGCGCCCATCTCGGCGGGTGGGTTCGTGAGCCCGACGATCTGGACGCCGTGATGCTCGATCACCTCGCCCGCCTTCGTGAGCTCGCAGTTACCGCCGCCGTCGGCGGCCATGTCGATCACGATCGAGCCTTCACCCATTGCTTCGACCATGGAGGTCGTGAGCAGTATCGGGGCCTTTCGCCCCGGCACCGCAGCGGTCGTGATGACGATGTCGGCGTTGGCAACCTCACTGACGAGTGCGGCCTGTTGTTGGGCGCGCTCTTCGTCGGTCAACTCACGCGCGTAACCGCCAGCGGCGTCGGCGGTGACGCCGAGCTTCACGAAGGTCGCGCCCGCGGACTCGGCTTCTTCTTTCGCCGCCGAGCGCACGTCGTAGGCACGCACCTTGGCACCGAGGCGCTTGGCGGTCGCGATGGCCTGAAGACCCGCGACCCCGACACCCATGATCAGCACTTTCGCTGGTCGAATCGTGCCCGCGGCAGTCGTCAGCAGGGGAAAGAAGCGGTCGAAGTGCGACGCACCCGCGAGGGCCGCGCGATACCCCGAGACCGTCGCCTGGGACGACAGGGCGTCCATGTACTGCGCGCGAGATATTCGCGGCAAGAGGTCAAACGACAAGACGGTCACGCGCCGATCGTTCAATACCTTCACGATGTCCTGGGCCAGGAGGGGCGAAAGGAACGAGAGGTGGGTCGAGCCTTCGGGTAACTGGGCCGCTTCTTCGAGCGTCGGAGGGTTGACACGAAGGTTGACGTCACCCGAGGCCACGTCAACGATCGACGCCCCCGCAGCCACGTACGCCTCGTCGGTGAAGTGTGCTCGAAGACCAGCCCCGCGCTGCACCACCACGTCCCAGCCATCGCTCGCAAGGGTCTTCACGGCGTCTGGCGTGAGCGCGACACGTGTCTCCCCTGCTCGCGACTCTTTATAGAGCGCAATTTTCATACCCTTGTTTCTAGCAGCCCGCACTCTTGTTTTATTCCCGCTGCGCGCTAGGAAGTAGTTACAAAAGTCACAACTTCGTTAGATATTTCACGAGGCGCTTCAAGCGGTAACCAGTGCCCATATCCTTCGAGCCGCACGAAGCGAAACCCACTCGCGCAGTACTCTGCCGAGTCACGCATCTGGGCTTCACCCAGTGCGTGGTCGCCACTCGACCAGATGCCGAGCGTGGGCGCCTGTATGGCTGGCAGGACCGGCGCGGGTGCGACAAAGGCCTGGGGTGGGATGTTCGCGCGATACCAGAGCAGGTGGGTCGTCATCTGCCCGTCGCGCTCCAACTCTTCGATGATCTGTTCGACGCGCGGATGGCCGAGCCAGTGACGCATCGCCTCGTAGTCGTTCTTTCGAAGAAACGCCTCACCGACACCCTCGTGAAAGAACAGCAGCGTGTACCAACTCTTCAACTGTTGTTCGAGGCCAGCCGAGCGAAATGCCGTTGGATGCCCGACAGAAAGTGCCACCAAGCGCTCGACGCGCTCGGGCAGGTACGCCGCCGTCACCCAGACCAGATTCGCCCCCCAGTCGTGACCGACCAGGGTAACGCGCTCGACATCGAGCGCGTCAATGATCGCAGCCACATCCCCCACGAGCTCGTGCATGGCGTAGCGCTCGGTCTCAGTCGGTTTCGAGCTGCGCCCACATCCGCGAAGGTCGGGTACCGCGACGCGAAAGCCCCGGGCACGCAGGTCGCGAGCGACGTCATCCCACAGTGCCGAGGTGTCGGGCCAACCGTGCAGCAAGACAATGGTCGGTCCGTCACCGCCCACCCGCACTGACAGTTCGACGTCTCCATTGGTGACCGTGAGATTCTCCACACTGGCGACCGTACTCGGACTAAAACATTTAAGTGAATCTTTTTCGAATCAACGTCAAATCACCGGTCGGCGCGTGGGGCGTCGAGGGAAACGAGAGCGGCGTCACGCGCATACGCCTACCCCACGAGAGGACTTCTCCCACCCGAGACAGCGCCCCGAAGCCCGTCGTCGACGCGGCGCGCCAACTCGAGGAGTTCTTCGCTGGGTCACGGCGCACGTTTGACGTCGACCTGGCTGAAGTGCCCGCGACGGCGTTCCAACGCGACGTCTGGAGCGCTCTTGGCACCATTCCCTTTGGTGAAGTGCGCACTTACGCCGACGTCGCGATCATGGTCGCTCGCCCCCTCGCGGCGCGTGCGGTCGGCAACGCCAACCACGCCAATCCCTGGCCCGTGATCGTGCCGTGTCATCGAGTCGTCGCCGCCAGCGGCCTCGGGGGCTACGGCGGGGGCGACGACGTCAAGCGCTACCTTCTGGCACTCGAAGGCGTCCAGTACAGCTAGGACTCAGGCTCGCCGGACTTGTTCGCATCGAAGGTCTCGACGATCTCGATCACGTCTGCGCGGTGTGGGATCATGATCTTTCGCACCGCCACCCCGGAGAAGTGCGCGTTCGCGAATTGGTACATGACCCGATAACTCACCCAGAACATCACGAGCGCCCAGGGGATCTCGAGGAACAAGAACGCCAGACTCTGGTCGAAGTCGCCGCCGCGTGCGGTCATGACGTCAAACCACGCATCGACGAGCAAGAGCGTGCCCGCGGCTGTCGTGAAGACGATCAACAGCGCCCGACGCCGCCACGCCGCCCACGCCGCGCCCAACAGCATCAAGACTTGGGCCGCATCGACGCCCACCCACGCCGTTCGCCAGTCATCGGCCACGTAATGACGCGGCAGTCGCCACCCGAGATACACCGTCCACGCCGCTTCGATGAGGGCCGAAGCGATCAGCAGCGTCAACAACCCCGAGCGCTGGAGTCGAAGATGCGACGGGTCGTTCATGACACCTAGCTCGATACCGGCACCGGGTTCTTCGTGGCCTCTTGCATCGCGAGCGCGCCGGCGAGGAGCGCCTCGCGCTCGTTCTCGTTGAGTACCTCGAGGTACGACGCGACCCCATTGGTCGTCAGCTCTTCGGCGCGGCGCTTTTTCGCCTCGAGTTCGGGTGTCACCTCAGGCACGTCGTCATCGCTGTAGCCATGAAGTCTGAAGATCGAGGGATCGTGGAGATACGCTGCCTCCTCGGGGGTCATCTCCACTTCGTGCACCGCATCGATGTGAATGCCACCACGCAGTTCTCGCAACAAGATCGCGCCGAGATAGGCCGCGTGCACCGCACTGGCTGGTGGCTCAAACTTTGCGTACCCGTCGAACAGGGCGTGGCGCCCTGGCGCGACGGCGTTCGCGACGTTACGAGCGGCGTGCGCGAAGGCTTCCAGGACCCCACGGTCAATGGCGCCGAACGTGTCGTCGGCGTAGGCGTAGGCCGCCTCGATGTACGCCTCGGCGCTGGCGGCGGGATCGGCGAGCTCACGTGACGCGGTCCACAACATCCCCATAGCCGGGTGCGAGAAGAAGGTGAAGGCATCGAACACGGTGTCGTAGTCCGCGTCACCGAGCACGCCACCGCGACCGAGTCCGTAGAACTGGTACACGTTGAGCCCGAGGGCCTTCGCGCGTTCCACCGTCGAGGGTGCGAAATAGAAGCTCATGCCAACGAGTTGGAGTGGCTCGGCCGTTTCTTCAGAGAGTTGAGTCGCGTTCATGTTCTTGACTCTAGGGCGCGCGGCGCTCGTGTTCAGTTCGCGCGTCCGTCGCGGCGAACACGGAGTTCGATTCTCGTGCCCTGGTTCACGGCAATGAACTGTGCACGACCGCCGTGGCGGGCAACGATCTCAGCAACGATGCTGAGTCCAAGGCCCGTGCCGCCCGAGTACCGGTTGCGGGCCGGGTCGGCGCGAACGAAGCGCTCGAAGAGTTTTGCACTCGTCGCGACATCGATCCCGGGTCCGTCGTCGCTCACCCACACGACCACTTCGTCCTCGTCGTAGTGCGAGTCGAAGCGCAACTCGCTCTTCGCGTAACGCGAGGCGTTGTCGACGACGTTTCGAATCATGCGCTTGATCATCGCCGGGTCGGCCTTTACCCGCGTCGGCTGCACGGCACTGGTGTCGACGCTGAGGCCCTTCACCGAGCGCACCCGCGCCGCCTCTTCGAAGAGAATGTCGTCGAAGTCCACGTCGACGCGCGTCGCATCGATCTGTCGCTCGTCATTGCGCGCGAGCCAGAACAAGTCATCGATCAGGACATCGAGGCGGCGACCTTCTCGAAGGATCGTCTCGGTCACTTCGGACCAGTCGGCGTTCTGTTGGTCGTTGGCCGCACGGTCGGCGGTCGCGAGCAGGGTGGTGAGGGGACTTCGTAGCTCGTGACTGACGTTCGAGACGAACTCTTGCTGGAACTTCGACGACGCTTCAAGCCGGTCGAGCATGGCGTTGACGGTGCGCGCCATGCGCGCGATCTCGTCGTCGCCACCAGTCACCGGTACCCGCTCAGAAAGGTCGCGCGCCGCGATTGCGTCGACGCGACGACGAATCGATTCGACGGGCGCGAGCGCGAGACCGAGTCCGAACCAGATGAGCGCCCCCGACACCACCAACAACAAGGGGAACGACACCGCCACGCTCGCGAGCAGGATCGAGACCCGGTGATTGATCGGCCCGTTGTACACGAAGCCGAAGACGAGTCCCGGACCACGCGGTGTCGTGATGGTCGCGACTTGGCCCAGACTCAACTCGGGCACGATCGCCGACGTGCGGGCGTTGTTGATCAGCTCGAGCGCGAGACCGTTGCTCGACGTCGGGTCACTGAGCGAGTGCGCCAACACCGGCGCGTGCACGATCGGCGTGCTCGCGGCCCACACCTGAGTCCCCGAGACATTGGTCACCTGCACGACCACGTCGCCGAGCACGGGCAACGCCACCACGTGCGACGTGGGCATCGTGCCGCTGGCGAAACGCTCTTGGGTCGCGGTGAGCGCGTTTTGCACCTGGTTCGAGGCGCTGGTCACGAGCGAACGGTGCACGAGACTCACGAGCGCGATGCCCGTGAAGACCAGCACCATGGCGATCGAGATGACGAAGAAGAAGGTGAGTCGGGCGCGAATCGACAGATGACGCGACGTCATCAGCCCGCGGACACTGTGTAACCGACTCCACGCACGGTGCGAATGATGGACGGCTGACCCGCGAGATCGATCTTTCGCCGAAGGTACCCGATGTAGACCTCGACAATGTTGGGATCACCATCGAAGTCGGCACCCCACACCGCGCTCAAGATCTCACTCTTGGCAATGGAGGTTCCGGCGTGGTTCATCAGAAACTCGAGCAGCGCGAATTCTCGTGGGGTCAACATCGCGTCGTGGTTATGACAGGTGACTTTTCTGCGTAGTGGGTCGAGCGAGACCGCACCCACCACGAGTCGCTGGGGACCCTCGCGGTCGTGGCGGCGGAGCAAAGCCTGAATGCGCGCCATCAAGATGGAACGCTCGAATGGCTTTCGAAGGTAGTCGTCGGCGCCCACTTCGAGACCTTCGACTTCATCGAGTTCGCCGTCTTTAGCCGTGAGCATCAACAACGGCGTGTGCACACCGGCGTTGCGAAGATCGAGGCACACGCTGAATCCGTTGCGCTTGGGCAACATGATGTCGAGCAAGATCAGATCGAATGCACCGTCACGGGCGCTTAGGTACCCGCTCTCGCCGTCGTGACGCTCTTCGACCAGAAAGCCTTCGTCGCGAAGCAGGTCCGCCACGGCCCGAGACAGCTCGAGATCGTCTTCGATGACGAGTATGCGGCGTTGGTCTTCACTCATCTCAGGTAGAGGTTACCGTCGGACCCTTCAACGATGTCGAGCTTGGTGAGACCGTGCGGCGCGGGACCCTGGATCACGTCTCCATTATTCGCGTAGAACTCAGAATGATGGCAGGGACAGACCAGCATGTTGTTGGACGGCGAGTACTGAACCGTGCAGCCCATGTGGGGGCACACGGTGTCAAATCCCACGTAGTCTCCCTTGGCCAGTTCGATCACGATTCCCGGGTCGCCCGACGAAGGAATCGTGAACACCGCGGGACGCCCAGGTGCCACGTCCTTGGCCGCCCCGAGCAGGGTGCCGAGGTTCTTGGACGATCCAGTCGAGCTCGACTGACCAGCAGTGGTGGTCACCGACGTGGCGCCGAGCTCGTTGACGCCGACGGTAGTGGGGTTTCCAGCGATCAATTTGCCCACTTCAGCGGTGCCGGCGGCGAACAAGGCGGCACTGGCCCCTACCACGGCGGTGGCGGCACTTCGAACGATGACCGTGCGACGGTGCACCGCGTCGAGGCGCTCGCTCGACTCCCCTTGATCGCCCGCTACCAGCACGGGGCACGCGGCGTCCTCGCACGGTTCGTTGTTACGTGCGGCGCATTTGGACTCATTGAAGTGTCCGCACAACCGCTGTACCGTCGCGAAAGGGACCGCCACCAGCACCGGCGACGGCGCGCCCTGGGACGTGGCGGCCTGGGCGGCGATGCGTGCGTCCATGGAAAGTCTCGTGCCCGGCCCAGAGATGATGAGTGGGATCCACGCGAAGAGAAAGACGATGTCCGAACCGGTGTAGTAGGGCGAGGAGTGGAAACTCACTGTGAAGAACAGACTCAATGACACGAGTGCGCCACCTACCGCAGCGATTCGTGACCACAGCCCGAGCAGCGTGCCAAGACCAATCGCCACCTCAGCAATCGCGATGGTGATCCCGATGGGCACCGCGTAGGACAACAAGTGTGACAACAACGCGTGCAAAGGGCTCACCCGCGCCGCGCCGGTCAATTGCGCCTGGATCGACGAGGGTGACTTCTCGTTGAAGAAACCTGGATTGGCGAGTTTCTGCAATCCAGCGAAGAGGAACGTGACGCCGAGGAACAGGCGCAACGGCACGAGCGCCCATTCCGCCAGCGCCCCCGCACGAGGCGGAGCACCGAAAAGGCGCCGTTGTGCTGGTGGCGACGCTGTCTCCGACGAGGGGCTGGTCGACATCCACCCATGTTGCCACAGGCAGATGTAAACACCATAAGAATCTCGGGTTATAGGCCCACACGAGTAGGTGCGGGCACTTCTATCAACAACAATGGTTGAGTGCTCACCGCCTCGATCGTCTCGTTCATCCTGGACCGAATCCAGAGTCTGCCGACCGGACTTGTCTATTCGCTGGTCGCGATCCTGGTCTTTGGCGAGGCCGCACTGTTCATCGGCTTCATACTGCCCGGTGAGACCTCGGTCATCATCGCCGGCGTCGTCGCGTCCAAGGGGCACGTGAACATCGTGGCGCTGTGCGTACTGGTGGTCCTAGCCGCCATCATCGGCGACTCGGTGGGTTACGCCATTGGCCACCGCTACGGCGAACGGCTCATGCTGTTGACGGTACTGCAGCGACGGCGTGTCGAGCTCGAGCGCGCCCTCGAAGGTCTGCGTCGACGCGGACCGACGTACGTCTTCGTCGGGCGCTTCACCGCATTCCTTCGTGCGGTGATGCCCGGGCTCGCCGGCATCTCCAAGATGCACTACCGACGCTTCTTGTTCGCTAACGCCCTCGGAGCGGTCGTGTGGGGTGTGAGCTTCACCCTGCTCGGGTACTTCGCCGGCAACGCGCTCGCCAAGGTCGAGAAGTACGCGAGTTGGTTCGGCATTGCCATGCTGGTACTGATGATCGGCGCGTGGCTCGCGTTACACGTGCTTCGAAAGCGACGCGAGCGACGAAGAGAGGGCTAGCGCCCTCGCGCACGAAGCGCCTCGAGCACTTCGTCGGGCGCACTCACGCGCCAGTGGCCCTCGTGCTTGGAGAGCAGGCCCGCACGCGCGGCCGTGGGGCCAACGCCACGTACCAACGAGCGCAGATACAGCTGGTCGCAATCGTCGATGCTCGCAATGTCCAGAAGCTCGACATCGTTCACCTCCACGGTGCGCTGGGAGCGAACGAGGTGCGCTGAGACGAGTGCGTCGTTCGCGAGCAACGTGAGGACTTCGTCGATCTGGGCTCGCGCCGACATGGCGTCTTCACGTTGCGCGCGTCGCCACGGCGGCACCGTCGCGCTGAGGTACCCGCCCTCGACGAGCCGATCGGGATCAGCGAAGACAACCACGCCGGCCAGATCGTGGGCAAAGTACGACGTCATGCGCCGCGCGTGTTCGAGCACGTGCGGCACCACCCACGGCAAGAGCCAGGCTTCGAGTCCGAGCCACGACGGCCAACACCCGTCGACCAGCGCCAGTGTCACTGCGAGACCGATGTCGGTGGCGTGGCGAACGACCTGCGCGTAGCGCTCGAGTGCTCGCTCGTCGATCTCGCCCTGACGCGGCTCGATGCGAGCCCACTCGGCACTGAGGCGCACGCCGTCCAGGCCCATGTCCTTCGCGAGCTCGAGCACCTGTTCGTAGTCACGCCATAACGAAAGCGCCTCACCCGGACCGGCGTGGCGACCGAGTGCGATGGTCACGCTGTAACACGTCGAGGGTTCGTACGCCCGGTCGTAGCCGCCTTCGAGGGCGTACCCGTCGAGGGTGGCGAACAAAAGTGGTCGCGGCGTCATGGGCCAAGTTTCGCACGCCCCGCCGGGCGCCAACTCAACTAGCGTCTCCTTCGAGCCCCTCGGGGCGAGTTGAAGGAGACTCCATGGCTGATGAGCTGCTGCGTGAACGACGCGGTCACATTGAACTACTCACCATTAATCGCCCCGAAGCACGAAACGCCATCAATCGCGCGACCGCGCTGGCGCTCAGTGCCGCACTCGACGACTGCGAGAGCGACGACGACGTGTGGGTGGTCGTCCTCACGGGCGCCGACAATAAGGCGTTCTCCGCGGGGATGGACCTGAAGGCGTTCGCCACTGGTGAATTCCCGATCACCGAGAAGGGATTCGGTGGCATCACCAAGCGCGACTTCCCCAAGCCCTTGATCGCGGCCGTCAACGGGTCGGCCCTCGCGGGAGGCTTTGAGATCATGATCAGTTGCGACATGGTGGTCGCAGCCGATCACGCCAAGTTCGGCATCCCCGAAGCCCAACGCGGCCTCATCGCGGGCGGTGGCGGCCTTATTCGACTGCCCAAGCGGGTACCCCTTACCATTGCCTACGAGATGGCCCTCACGGCCGACCCCATCGACGCCCAGCGCGCCTACGAACTCGGGCTCGTCAATCGCGTGGTGCCGGGTGACCAGGTGCTCGACGCCGCGATCGCGCTCGCCGAGCGAATCGCGAAGAACGCGCCACTCGCGGTGCGGGTGTCAAAGAGCGTGATCAAGCAGGCCACCCAGCTGAGCGAAGAGGACTCCTGGACGGTCAACGATGACGCCTTTGGCGTCATCGGACGAAGTGCCGACGCTCTCGAAGGCGCCGTGGCCTTCGCCGAGAAGCGTGAGCCGAATTGGCAGGGCAAGTAATGAGTCACGCTTCGTACGCACTCGCGGGACCACTACAACTCGCGAGCGGACTCGACATCCTGCGCTTGAGCCTGCACGTCCTCGCCGCCACCATCTGGGTAGGTGGCCAGTTCGTGTTGGCCGGCCTGCTCGGCACCGTTCGCACCATGGGTGAAGGCGCTCCGAAAAAGATCGCTCAGGCTTTTGGACGCATGAGCTGGCCAGCGTACTGGCTACTCATCGCAACGGGCATCTGGAACTACTTCGCCATTGACCACCAGTCAGCGAGCTCGAGCTGGAACGCCGCCTTTGGCATCAAGATGCTCATGGTCGTACTCGCCGGCCTCGGTAGTTACCTGCACACCAAGGCCACGACGCCACGCGCACGCGGCATCTACGCGGGCGTCGCGTCACTCGCGTCGGTGGCGGCACTGGTTCTCGGCATCGCGATCGCGGGCTAGTGCCAGTGGTAGACGAGCGCTGAACTGGCTGCGGCGACAACGACCACGACAGGAAACGGCGCTTTCGCGAAGAGTGCCGCTACGGCCGCGAGCAGACCCGCAACGCGGTGATCGATAACAACGTGCGTCTTTAGGACAAGTCCCTGCGCCACCACCAACGCACTCAACAAGGAGATGGGGACCAACGCGTTGATGCGCTGCAGTCGCGAATTCGAAAGCCAGCGTTCGGGAACCGCATGACCAAACCACTTGATCGCGAAACTGAGCGCGCTCGTCAAGAGAAGCACCGTCCACATCGTTGAACTGCTCACTTGGACCACCCGAAGCCGACCGCCACCACCACTGAGGCGATGATCGGAAGACCGGCCGGCAACCACGGCGTGACGAGCAACGTAAAGATCATCGACACCCCCGCCACCACGCGCAACCTGTTCGTCGTCAACCGGGGCCACACGAGACCGAGAAAGGCGGCGGGCACCGCCGCGTCAAGGCCCCACGATGCGGGGTCACCGAGCGCTTTCGCACCAACGGCACCGAGCAGCGTGAAGATGTTCCAGAACACGAAGACGCCGACACCGGTGAACCAGAAACCTGCTCGCATCGCATCTGTGCCACGAGCGATTTGAGAGAGTGCGACGCCGGTGGACTCGTCGATCGTGAGATGCGACGCCGCGAGGCGGCGAAGGCCCTTCACTCGAAGCAGTGGTGCCAACTGGATCCCGTAGAGGGCGTTTCGTGTCGCGAGCAGACTCGCCGCGGCGACCGCGCTCGCCGCGGCGCCGCCCGACGCCACGACACCAACGGCGGCGAACTGGCTGGCGCCCGTGAAGGTGAGTAGCGAGAATAAACAGGTCTGGAGGACTGAGAACCCCGCCGCCACGCTGGCGGCGCCGAATGCGACGCCGTACGCGCCCACGGTGAGTGACACGCTGAGCGCGTCTCGAATAGTCAGGCTGCGCGTAGTGGGCACCAGTTCATTCTGTCGGAAGTGCTGTTCAGCCCCGAATTTCCAATTCTCCGCACCCGTTCGAATGCGGGGGCACTACTCTTGCAGTAAGCACGTCAAAGGAGAAGACAGTGTTCTTAGGCGAAATTTTTGGGCCCGATCTGCTGATCGTCGTGATCGTGGTTGCGGTGTTGGTCTTTGGTGGCTCGGCCATTCCAAAACTGGCACGTAACTTGGGCTCTGCCAAGACTGAATTCGAGAAGGGCCTGAAGACAGCCAAGGGTGCAGACACCACGACAAAGGCGAGCGACACGACCGAGGCCAAAGCTCCCGACACCGATAAGTAGTAGGTCGCACTAACCGCTCTGGGCGTAGCATCCTCGCTCGCCAGAGCGAGAATAAGTAGATAACTGCGCACCTCGAACGAGGCGGCGTCTCACGAATTCCTTCTGGGAATTGTCATCTTCTCATCGCGCAAAGGTGGCGTTACCAATTAAGAGGTCGCCGTTCGCTCTGACCCACGAGGTGACCGGGGATTTCTCAGTTCGCGATGTGAAGTTTCTCCTCGTCCATCTCGCCGAGTCGACCCAGCATCGCTATGGCGGATAAGGGTTTTCACATTTTTCTCAAGTAGTCACTCCTTCACCAGTGACTAAGGTCTTGATGTGCAAACACCCGCCCTGCCCCCACAGGGTGCGACGGAACGTGCGCGCCGTTGGCGCCGACTACGACGTGCCGTTGCGCTCCCATTGGCAGCCTTAGCTCTTTCAGGCTGCACCATTCCATCATTCGGCGCGAGCCCCGGCGTCACATCAAGTTCGAAGTCGGTCTTTCACTTGTGGCAGGGCTTCTCCATCGGAGCCGTCATCATCGGCGCACTGGTCGTCGCACTCATCTTGTGGGCAGTCATTCGCTACCGCCGCACGAGTGACCGTATCCCTGAACAGTCCCAGTACCACCTGCCCCTCGAGATGATCTACACGGTGGTGCCGATCCTTATCGTCTTTGGTCTCTTCGCCGCGACCCTCGTCGTCGAGAACAAGGAAGTCGCCAATCCCAAGACCAGCGTCATCGTCGACGTGAACGCCTTCCAGTGGGGTTGGAAGTTCACCTACCCCGGTACCAACGCACTCGTCTACGGCCAGACCACCCAGGACCCCGTCATGGAGATCCCGGTGAACACCGATGTGCGCGTGAGCCTCACCTCATCAGACGTGATCCACGGCTTCTACGTAAAGGCGTTCAACTTCTCGCGCTACGCGCTCCCGGGCGTTGACAACGTGTTCACGCTGCGCGCGCAGAACACCGGCACGTTCTTTGGCCAGTGCACGCAACTCTGCGGCCTGTACCACTCGCTGATGTGGTTTCGCGTAAAAGTCGTCTCCCAGAGCGACTACGCCAACTGGATCGCGAGCTTCAACAACCCGGCGGCCGAAGCCGCCGCCAAGGCCGCCAACAAGACCACCAGCCAGCAGACCTCGTCGATCGTCCCCTCGAAGCCTGCGTACACGAACTTCGGAGTTAACTAGATGACTGATCTCCTAAAGCCACCGGTCCACGTCGACGACCACGGACACGCTCACGAAGAGCACCACGGTCCAAGCGGCATCTTGAAATGGATCACGACCACTGACCACAAGGTCATCGGCCTCTCCTACACCGTGACGGCCGTGATCATGCTCGTCATCGGCGGCATGTTCGCCGAGATCATCCGCGCCCAACTGGCAACACCTAACGGCACCCTGGTGTCGCTCGCGCAGTACAACGAGTTGTTCACCATGCACGGATCGGTGATGATCTACCTCTTCGCCGGACCCTTCGCCTTCGGCGCACTCGCCAACATCATCGTTCCGATTCAAATCGGTGCCCCGGACATGGCGTTCCCGCGACTGAACGCATTGTCCTACTGGCTCTACCTCACGGGCGCGATCACGATGCTGTCGGGCTTTTTCGTCTCAGGCGGCGCCGCCAACTTTGGTTGGGTGGCCTATGCACCGCTGTCGAACTCGCTCAACACCCCCGGCGCGGGCGCTGACCTTTGGATCGGCGGCCTCTTGCTCACGGGCTTCTCAGCGATCTTCACCGGCGTGAACTTGTGTGCGACCATCTTCTACCTGCGAGCTCCGGGCATGACGATGTTCCGCATGCCGATCTTCACCTGGAACATGCTCGTCACCTCGATCTTGATCCTGCTCGCGTTCCCGGTGTTGACCGCCGGACTGGTCATGCTCTACGCCGACCGCCACTTCGGCACGCACATCTTCTCGGTGGCCGGCGGCGGGGTGCCCGTCCTGTGGCAGCACCTCTTCTGGTTCTGGGGCCACCCCGAGGTCTACATCCTCGCGTTGCCCTTCTTCGGCATGGTCACCGAGATCATCGCGGTCTTCTCGCGAAAGCCCGTCTTTGGCTACAAGGGCATGATCTTCGCGACACTGTCGATCGCGGCTCTATCACTCGGTGTGTGGGCGCACCACATGTTCACCACCGGCGTCGTGCTCTTGCCGTTCTTCTCGATCATGAGTCTCTTGATCGCGGTACCAACGGGTATCAAGATATTCAACTGGATCGGCACCATGTGGCGCGGAGAAGTCTGGTTCTCGACCGCGATGCTCATGGCGCTCGGCTTTCTCGTCACGTTCCTCATCGGTGGCCTCACGGGCATCTACCTCGCGAGCCCCCCACTCGACTTCTTCACCCACGACACCTATTTCGTCGTCGCGCACTTCCACTCAGTCGTGATGGCGCTCGTGCTCGCGGGTATGGCGGGTCTGTACTACTGGGGCCCCAAGATCACCGGCTACCTCTTGAACGAGCGAATCGGCAAGGCCCAGTTCTGGTTCTTGTTCATTGGCTCACAGGTCTTCACCTTCCCGCTCTACATCCTCGGGCTCGACGGCATGCCGCGACGAATGGCCGTCTACCCCCACGACCCGCAGTGGAAGATGCTCAATGACTTGAGCACCCTCGGCGCAGTCCTGATCGGCATCTCGACCATCTTGTTCGTCATCAACGTGGTCGTCAGTTGGAAGAAGTACCCCGCGGGCGACAATCCATGGGACGGACACACCTTGGAGTGGTTCACCACTTCGCCCCCGCCGCACCACAACTTCTACCGATTGCCCCAGATTCGCTCCGAGCGCCCCACTTGGGACTACAACCACCCCGGACACCGCGCGCTCGGGCACGGTCAGCACGAAGTGCACACCCAGCACGACAGTGAGGTACCGGCGTCATGAAGGTAGAAGCAAAGATCCTCATCGGCCTCGGCGTCTTCTTCGGACTGATGTGCCTCGTGTACTGGAACTGGAGCCTCGAGAACGCGGGCGGCGTCATGATGTTCGCCGCCATGCTCCTCTGCTTCTTGCCGGGTGGTTACTACTACTGGTGGAGTCGTCGCATGAAGGCGCGTCCCGAGGACGACCCCAACGCGACCCAGGCTGGCGGTGCGGGCGTCGTGGGCGCCTTCCCCGGAACCTCGATCTGGCCCTTCACCCTCGGCATGGGGTCGTTCTTCGTTGTCTTGGCGCTCGTCTTTGGTATCTGGTTCTTGGTGCCGGGCCTCGGACTCGTGATCTGGGCAATGCTCGGAGGCACCGCCGAGGGTCGACGCGGTGGCAAGGTCTGATCAACGCATTTGAAACAACGCCCTCGGAGAAATCCGAGGGCGTTTTTTCTTGCGCGGGTACGTGCCACCTCGCGTTGAAGCAGCAGGTACGAAACGCTGATACGACCTCGTAGAAGTCTTTTTAGCCCGTGCGCTTCTCATTCAAAGGCCGTAGCGTAATTGCCTAGTATGGAAGACGCTGCGGTTGTGCGTGTCTTCACGTGCCTCCGCCAACGAGTGAGGAGACGCTGTGGCTGTTTCGGAGAGTTCGACGAAGGTTGTCCTAGGAGGAGCCCGCGGAGGTCCCGATGTAGCGACACTGCGACAGGACCGGTGGTGGCTCCAGCCCGTCATCACGGTCTCGGTGCTTACCGCCTTTGTCATCTACTCAACCTGGGCGGCGTTCCAGAACAAGTTCTATTACGTGGGCGCCGGTGTCCACCGCGACCTGATCAGTCCCTTCTATTCGCCGTGCCTCGCGAGCAGTTGCGTCGCCGGATCGAAGATCGGATTCGCCTTCAATGGCTGGACATTGTCGCCCGCGCTCTTGATCCTGATCTTCCCGCTCGGGTTTCGCCTCACCTGCTACTACTACCGACGTAGCTACTACCGGGCCTTTTGGTGGTCGCCACCCGCGTGCGCGGTCGCTGACTCGCACGAGACCTACTCGGGCGAGACCCGCTTCCCGCTCATCATGCAGAACATGCACCGTTACTTCTTCTACGCGGGACTGGTCTTTAACACCCTCTTGACCTACGACGCGATCCGCGCCTTTCGCCAGCCCGGCCTCGGTTTTGGCGTCACGATCGGCACCATCGTCCTCAGTATCAACGCGGTGTTGCTCTGGTCGTATTCGCTCAGTTGCCACGCCTGTCGCCACCTCTGTGGCGGTGGGGTGAGAAGTTTCTCCAAGCACCCGATCCGGTACCGGTTCTGGAAGATGCTCACTCCTCTTAACGCGAAGCACATGAACCTCGCGTGGGCGTCGCTCATCTTCGTCGCGCTCACCGACGTCTACGTGCGCCTCGTCGCCTCGGGCGCCCTCACCGACTACAAACTCTTCTAGATCTAAGGAATCCCTGTGACGAACACTTATGAACATCACGAGTACGACGTACTGATCATCGGCGCGGGTGGAGCGGGACTGCGCGCCGCCATTGAAGCCAAGCAGCGCGGCCTCAAGGTCGGCATCATCACCAAGTCGCTCCTCGGCAAAGCTCACACCGTCATGGCCGAAGGTGGCATGGCCGCCGCCATGGGCAACGTCTACGCCGAGGACAACTGGATGGTGCACTTTCGAGACACCATGCGCGGTGGCAAGTACCTCAACAACAACCGCATGGCCGAGCTGCACGCGAAGGAGTCCCCGGACCGCGTGCGCGAACTCGAGCAGTGGGGGGCGCTCTTTGACCGCACCAAGGACGGCAAGATCCTCCAGCGTGACTTCGGTGGCCATCGTTACGCGCGTCTCGCGCACGTGGGTGACCGCACCGGTCTCGAGCTGATCCGCACCCTGCAGCAAAAGGTCGTCTCGATGGGCACCGACGTGTTCATGGAGTGCAAGGTCCTCAAGCTCGTGCACGACGCGGACGGACGTATCGCGGGCTGTGTCGCGTACTGGCGCCCCACCGGCGAGTTCGTCACCTTCTCGGCCAAGGCCATCATCCTCGCGACCGGGGGCGTTGGAAAGTCCTGGAAGTTCACGTCGAACTCGTGGGAGGGCACCGGCGACGGACACGCCATGGCCCTGTGGGCCGGCGCGCAACTCATCGACATGGAGTGCATCCAGTTCCACCCGACCGGTATGGTCTGGCCGCTCAGCGTGCGCGGACTGCTCGTGACCGAGGGCGTGCGCGGAGACGGGGGCGTTCTACGAAACTCCGAAGGCAAGCGCTTCATGTTCAACTATGTCGCGGACATGTTCCGCGCCGAGACCGCTGAGTCCGAAGAGGAAGCGGACAAGTGGTACGACGACCACACCGCGGGTCGACGACCTCCAGAGCTCTTGCCGCGCGACGAAGTGGCGCGCGCCATCAACGCCGAAGTGAAGGCCGGGCGAGGCACACCCCACGGAGGTGTCTATCTCGATATCGCCTCTCGACGTTCAGCCGAATTCATCCGGCGCCGACTGCCCTCGATGTACCACCAGTTCATGGAGTTGGCGGGCGTCGACATCACCTCAGAGTCAATGGAGATCGGCCCGACCTGTCACTACATCATGGGCGGCGTCAAGGTCGACGCCGACACCGCCGCCACGAGCGTGCCGGGCCTGTTCGCCGCCGGTGAGGTCGCCGGTGGCATGCACGGCGCCAACCGCCTGGGTGGCAATTCACTGAGTGACCTCGTGGTCTTTGGTCGTCGCGCCGGCATGGGCGCCGCCGAGTACATCGAGGCCGGCGAGGTCGCCACCTCACTCAACATGGCCGAAGTCGAAGAGGCGATCCGCGAAGCGCTGGCGCCGTTCGAGCGCACCGAGGGTGAGAACCCCTACGACATCCAACGAGACCTCCAAGAGATGATGCAGGCCAACGTCGGCATCATTCGAAACGCGCAGGAAGTCGAGTTCGCGCTCGGTGAGCTCGAGAAGTTCACGCAGCGTGTGAAGAACATCAAGGTCAAGGGCGGGCGGGCGTACAACCCCGGCTGGAACCTTGCGACCGACCTGCCTTCGATGATCTCGGTGTCCAAGTGCGTCGCGACCGGCGCCTCACTACGAAAAGAATCACGCGGTGGCCACACCCGCGAGGACTACCCCGCGGCCGACCCCGAGTTCGCGAAGTTCAACTTTGCGCATTCGACCAACGGCGGCAACTGGGACAGCCCGATCGTGACGGTTGAATCGCCGTTGCTACCCATGCCCGATGAACTTAAAGCGCTGCTCGAGGAGGCACACTGATGGCTGACGTCACAATGAGAATCTGGCGCGGTGACGCCAGCGGCGGAGATTTCGAAAACTACACAATCGCCCAGAACGAGGGCGAGGTCGTGCTCGACGTCATCCACCGCATCCAGGCGACCGACGCCCCAGACCTCGCGTGCCGCTGGAACTGCAAGGCCGGCAAGTGCGGCTCGTGCGCCGCTGAGATCAACGGCAAGCCTCGTCTCATGTGCATGACGCGCATGGACCAACTCCCCGAGGGTCCCGTGACGGTGACGCCGATGAAGACCTTCCCGATCATCCGCGACCTCGTCACCGACGTGTCGTTCAACTTCGCCCAGGCAGAGAAGGTGCCGGCGTTCCTGCCGCCACCCATGCCCGAGGGCGGCTACGTCATGTTCCAAGAGGACGTCGAGCGTGGCCAAGAGTTCCGCAAGTGCATTGAATGCTTCATGTGCCAAGACGTGTGCCACGTCATCCGTGACCACGAGGAGAACAAGGCGCACTACGCCGGCCCGCGGTTCTTCATCCGCTACGCCGAGCTCGAGATGCACCCGCTCGACCAGAACGACCGTCGAGACCTCGTGCGTGAAGAGATGGGCCTCGGCTACTGCAACATCACCAAGTGCTGCACTGAGGTGTGCCCCGAGCACATCAAGATCACCGACAACGCCATCATCCCGCTGAAGGAACGCGTCGTCGACGCCCACTACGACCCCGTGGCGTGGCTCGGTCGAAAGATCCTGCGCCGCACCAAGCGATCGTCAGCCGAGGCAACCGTCCAGCCAGCGCCGTAGTTCGTGGCCGAATTCCTGGGCGCGCAGTGGTTCGAAGAACTCAATGAGGTCCTGGGCGCGGCCGGTCCCGTGCCCACTGAGGGCGCAACCCTGCGCGTCGTACTCGAGTTCCCCGACGCGCCCGCCAACGGGGCGCACGCGCTCACCTTCACGATGAGCCCCGACGGGGCTAGCGCCGAGAGCGGAGACCACTTGGCGGCTGACGCGATCATCCGACTCGCCTACAGCGACGCGCTGGCCCTCACCACTGGCTCCCTCGACAGCGCGAGTGCGTTGCGCGAAGGTCGCATCAAGGTTCGTGGCGACATCAACGCGGTCGTGTCCTTGCTCGCGTGGCTCCAGCGAGCCCATCCCCACGGAGACAGCACGGGTGCGTGACCTCGCGCTCTTCGAAGACGACCTCGACGCACCCGGTGTCATCCAAGCCCACATGATCCACCGTGGCGAGCACACGGTGCCAAAGGTGGCGGTGCTGTGCTTCTTCAACGAACTCCTCGAGCAATTGGCGAGCGAGGGCGTCCTCTCGCCGGTCTACACGCTTCGTAGCGAGATCGGCAGGAACCCCGTGTACGAATTGCGCGACGAGCGCGGGTCGGTCGCGGTGGTCCACCCCGGGGTCGGTGCGCCACTGGCGGCCGCGTTCGTCGAGGAGATGGCCTCACTGGGCGTGACCACGTTTCTCGCCGTTGGGGGCGCGGGAGCGCTCGTCGAAGAGCTCGCGCTCGGCCACGTCATGGTCGTGGCGTCAGCGCTGCGCGACGAGGGCACGAGTTTTCACTACGCGCCGCCCAGTCGCGTCATCGAGGCTGATCAGCTCGGCGTGCAGATACTCAGCGCGACACTCGACGAGCTCGAGGTCCCTCACTACCTAGGGCGCGCGTGGACGACCGACGCGATCTTTCGAGAGACCCGAGAGCGGGTGCAGCGACGCATCGACGAAGGGTGCACCATGGTGGACATGGAGTCTTCGGCCTTCATCGCGGTCGCACGGTACCTCAAGGTGCGCTTCGCCCAACTGCTCTACGCGGGCGACTCGCTCGCGGGTGACGAATGGGACTCTCGCCACTGGGACCACGCCCGAGGGACTCGCGAGCACCTCTTCTATGTGGCAATTCGTGCCGCGCACGCCCTGCACCAGGCTTAGGCGCCGATCCGTCCCGGGGAGACGATCTGGCGCGATCCGTCACCCAGGCAGGCAATGACGGTCTGGATCACCCGAGCCGTCTCGTGGGGGTCGCGGACCTGGATCGAATCGACGCCGGCGACCTGCACGGGGTAATCGTTGCCACCTTCAAAGATGGCGTCGCCCGCGAACAACATCTCGGCCGTTGTGACGCCGAGTTGACTGCGCAACTTCGCAATCCCGTAGGCCTTGTCGATGCCGGGTTTGGTCACGTCGATAGACGTCGTGCCACCCATGTTGATGGCGAACATCGGCAACATGGGCGCAAGTCGCTCGATGATCGCTCGACGTTTGGCGAAGTCTGGGTCCCATTCACGCTTGGCACTGAGCGGCGCCTGTTGACCGAGCGTGGAGAGGGTGACCTGACTCCCGCGGTCCTCAATGAGTTCACCCCACGTGGTCGACTCCTTCAAGCCCGACTCCTCGAAGGCTCGCTCGAGTGAGTGGATGATCAACTGGCGCTCTTCGAGGGTCAAGTCCTCGGAATACACCTTCGTCCATCCGTTCTCGTATCGATAGAACTGGGTGCCACAGGTCGGCAGGAGAAAGAGATTCGAGAAGTGCTCGTCGCTCGGCATATTGGCGAGCAGCTGCTGTTCGAACTGGGACCACATGCCCCCCGAGATGACCGCGACCTTCATGACGCCGAGCAGGTCGTGCACGAGAGCGCCCAGCTCGTCGCTCAATGCGGACTTGCTCTCGGCGAGCGTGCCATCCAGGTCAAAAACGAACAACTTCTTCACGACACCTCTTTCAAGTTGGCTCGAGCTGCCACGTAAGCGGACGAGCGCCCCATGATCATAGAGAGCCACTAGGGTGGGGCCACGACGCGCCTCACACGGATTTTCTGTAGGTTTTCTCTGGTTAAGACTTTTGATCAGGTATTTCTGGCTCTGCGGGACTAAGTGCTCTGGACATCGGGAACTCCGAGGATTAAGAGTGTTGGTACGAGGTTCGAACCTAGAAGACGGGATGGTTGAAACATGATTCAGCCTTACGCCCATCGAGTGCGGGTGAGTTAGATGCAGTACAGCGGGCCACGTCTGGCCATGATCGGCACGTATCCACCGACCGCGTGCGGGCTGGCGACGTTCAATCTCAACTTGTCACGCGCAATTGGTGCGGACCCCGAGTGGTCAACGCACGTGATCCGCGTCCTCGAAACAGTGGACGTCGATCCGACCTTCGAACTGGTCACCGAGTGGGTCAGTGGCGACCCGTTCTCGCTCGCGCGCGCCGCCGGCGTCGCCAATGACTGCGACGCCGCGGTCCTTCAACATGAGTTTGGTCTGTTCGCTGGGCGCGACGGCGACGAGGTGCTTGACCTGGTGGCCGCTCTCACGGTGCCACTCGTCGTGGTCATGCACACGGTCCTCGAGTCACCATCTGATCACCAGCGCATGATCATCAACGAGTTGACGAATGCGGCGTCGGCCGTCGTCGTCTTGAGCCAGTCCGCCTACGACCGGATGCTCATGATCTATCACACACCTCTTGAGAAGTTGACCGTCATCCCCCACGGCGCCGACGCCAATTTCAGTGGCCCCGTGCTCAACGCGATGAAGGGACCGAGCATTTTGACCTGGGGCCTGCTCGGACCGGGCAAGGGTCTCGAATACGGGATCAGTGCCGTCGCGCGCTTGCAGCGACGTGCTCCTCGCCCGACGTACATCATCGCTGGAGAGACCCACCCGAAGGTGAGGTTGCACGAGGGTGAGCGTTATCGCCGCCAGCTCCAAGCACAGGCTCGAGAACTGGGCGTCGCCAACCGGGTGATCTTCGCCGACGGGTACCGTGATGCGCAGACGCTGCGCGAGCTGATTCGAAGCGTCGACGTGGTGCTCTTGCCCTACGAGTCGCGCGATCAAGTCAGTTCCGGCGTCCTCGTCGAGGCCATCGCGTCGGGCAAACCCGTCGTCGCGACCAGATTCCCCCACGCCGAAGAGCTTCTCTCGCGCGGGGCGGGCTTCGTGGTCAACCAAGGCGACGTGACCGCAATGGCGGCGGCTCTCGAAGAAGTGCTCTACGTGCCCGGGGTCGCGATGCGGATGCGGGTGGCGGCACGCCAAGAGGCGAGCGCGCTGCTCTGGCCGGCGGTCGGCGCGCGCTATCGAACGTTGCTGCGAGAGTTGTTCGCCGAGCGGGCGGCCGGACTTAGTCGGTGACGACGTGCGAACGTCCGCGCCACCACCAACCCTTTCGCACCTGCAGCGCTTAAGCGACGGGTTCGGAATCGTCGAACACGCCTACTTGAGTGAACCTCGTAGCGACGCGACGTACTGCACCGATGACGCCGGACGACTGCTCGCGCTCACCTCGCACATGGGCGAGTATCGCCACGCGCGACAACTCGCCACCCTCGCCATTGATTTCCTCGAACGCGCGTACCGCGGGGACGCGACGTTCCGGCTGCGCCATGACGCCCAGGGGCGCTGGAGCAGTGAGGTGAGTGACGACGCGACGGGTCGGGCGCTCCTCGGACTCGGCCACGCCGCGGCCTACTCGCCCTGGCCGGGCGTGCAGCGCCGATCGCTCGCCCTCTTCACCCGAGCCGCCAACTTTCGAAGCGACCACCTGCGCGCCGCGGCCTACGCGACGCTCGGCGCCACGGTCCTGCTTCGAGCGATGCCTCGTCACGAAGGTGCTCTACAACTCGTCGATGAGAGCCCTGCCTTCGTCGCCGACGGTACCGACTCCGCGTGGCCCTGGCTCGAATCTCGCCTCGCCTACGCCAACGCGCTCTTGCCGCTCGCCGAGCTCGCGCGCGCGCAGTTGCGACGAGACGAGGTGGCCGGTGCGAACGCGCTGGCGGTGCTCACCTGGCTGTGCGACGAAGAGACACTGGGCGATCATTTCAGTTTCACGCCCGTCAATGGGCGCGGCCCCCTCGAAGCGCGACCCCAGTTCGACCAGCAACCCATTGAAGCCTGGGCCATGAGTGAAGCGTGCGTGTTCGCCTTCACCTACTCACACGACCCGGTCTGGCTGGAGCGTGCGCGGGTCGCGGGCTCGTGGTTCCTCGCCAACAACGACGTCGGCGTCGCGGTCTATGACCCGCGGACCGGTGGCGGCTTCGATGGACTCGAAGCGAACGGCGTGAACCTCAACGAGGGCGCCGAATCGACATTGTCATTCGTCGCCACGATGCGAGAACTACAAGCGGTGGCGGCCTTTGAGCCAGTGCTGAGCGATCAGGCTACTTCTCGCAAGGCCTCGAGCAGATGACTCACGCTCGCGGTCGCCGCACCCACGTGGCTGTCCGCCGCGCCGTAGGTGAGATAGACGTGGTCTCCAGTGTGATGCGCCCCTTGGACGAACACGACGTTGTCGACGTCGCCCTCTCGTTCCCACTCGAGCTCGGGAACGAGAAGCGGGTATGGCAGTTCGCTCTTGAGCTCCCCGGTCTCGCTGTCGAGCAGCGCGACACGCATGGTGTAGACGCCGTCCGCTCGACGCTCGTGAAAGAAGAGCAGCAGCCCGTCCTCGGTCAAGA
The DNA here is from genome assembly GCA_021781335.1 of Actinomycetes bacterium. Classification (GTDB taxonomy): domain Bacteria; phylum Actinomycetota; class Acidimicrobiia; order Acidimicrobiales; family RAAP-2; genus RAAP-2. The sequence goes on along the minus strand of JAJXXA010000121.1, from coordinate 8,397 downwards.
CCGGGGGCGCGCCCGCACCGATGCCCAGTGCGCCAGGACTCGGGCGAAGCAGCGTATGCGCATCGAGGTCGGCCATGTACTCGTCCCAGTACTCCGCACCCGCTCCCCACAGATGCTCGAGGTCCTCGAACACCGCCAACTGCATGTTGGGGTGGATGCGGTGGATCAGCGCGACGCGCCCGTCGCGAAGCGAGAACACGATCGCGTCCTTGTTCTCGACCCCGTCGGGACCGAGCAACTGGGCGCTCTCCTCGACGAGATGAAAACGCTGGCCGTCGTACTCGAGTTCGTGCGCGCCAATACGCCACGGTGCACCGCTGTCGTGCGGGGGAAGGTTCGTGTAGGTCATCACGATCCGTTCTTTTCCCTCACTACCAATTCGCTGCACGCGCGGGTCTTCGAAACAGTGCACGTCGGGCGTCCCGGCGTGTCCGAGGACGTAGGCGAATTCGTAGGTGCGCCCATCGCTCGAGGTGAAGACCAGAATGTCCGAGATGTAGTCGAGGAACGTGGGTCCGGGTCCATTGTTTCGCCGGTACCCCTCGCGCACGCCGCGCGCGAAGAGGTGATACTGGCCATCGTGGTGCAAGAGCCCGGCGTTGAACACCGCGCCGTAGCCGGGCACCGAACCCGCTTCAACGATTGGGCGATGATCGATACGTCGAACGTTGCCTTCGCTCGTCACTCCACTCACCGCACACGCCTCCCACTCCTCTTCGCGTGTCGTGCGGCGAAGGGGCCTGTTTCTCCATCAAATCCAGAGCCTAGAAGTCTATTGGTAAGAAAGCGTGCATGATCATGTCACCTCGCACCGAACGAACTGAACTCTTTCACCGCTTCGAGGGCAACCCGATCATCTGTGCGGCCGACTTCCCCCACACGGTGAACGCCGTCTTCAATCCCGGCGCCACCGTCTTTGAGGGGCGCACACTGTTGTTGTTACGCGTCGAGCACCGAACGGGCATCTCGTCACTGGTGGTGGCGACGAGCGACGACGGTCTCACCAATTGGGAGATCGATTTCAGCCGAGGGCTCGAACCACTCACCGATACCCCACAAGAACGCTGGGGAATAGAGGACCCGAGGATCACGCGCATCAACGACGAATACTTCGTGGTCTACGTCGCGTACTCCGCCTACGGGCCGCTCGTGAGTCTCGCCAAAACCAAGGACTTCGTCACGTGGCAGCGCATGGGTGTGCTCCAACAGCCCGAGGACAAGGATGCCGCACTTTTTCCCATGATGTTCGACGGCCGCTGGGCCCTGTTGCACCGACCGGTGCCATCGATGACCGAGATGGGTAAGCACATCTGGCTCTCCTACAGTCCCGACCTTCGCTACTGGGGCGACGCGCGGGTCTTACTCGCCGCCAAACACGGTGGCTCGTGGGACGCGAACAAGATCGGCCTCGGTCCCCCGCCGCTGCTCACCGCCGACGGTTGGCTGATCGGATATCACGGCGTACGCGTCACCGCATCGGGATCGATCTATCGAGTGGGACTCGCACTGCTCGACCGTGACGACCCCTCCAAGGTCCTCGCGAGGGGCAGCGAATGGATACTCGGACCACGCGCCGACTACGAGCAGAACGGCGACGTGCCGGGCGTCGTCTTCCCCTGCGGGTGGATCTTGCGCGACGACGGCGACACGCTGCACATCTACTACGGTGCCGCTGACAGTGTCACCTGCGTCGCGGTGGCGAGTCTGTCGCAGTTGATGAGTCACCTCCTCGGGCACCCGAGCGATTTGAACGCCGAATAAGTGTCACCACCGCGCATGATCGCACGCGTGAAGCTGCAGCGAACAACCCAAGTGTGACCTGATTCGTGGCAATGGCTCGCCAGACCATTAACGTTGGCAGAGATAAGGTCGAGGACCTGCGCCGAGGTACTCAAAAGTGGTGCAATACTTCACCTACCCGTGAGTTAGCGCGATCTGGGAGGGGGGTTCGATGGCCGATGCACACCTGGAGCTGATCCACGTCGGCGAACTCCAACGCCTCCTCGTCTCTGAACGAGTCCTCAACTCAATGGCCGCGGGCATTGTCCTCCAGGGTGAAGACGGCGTCATCCTCGATTACAACGCCGCGGCTACGAGCCTGCTCGGCGTGACCGGTGAACAACTCGTCGGGATGAGGTCCATCGACTCCTCGTGGAACGTGATTCGCGAGGACGGATCACCGTTCCCACTCGAGGAACGTCCGAGCATCGCCGCATTGCGCTCGGGCGTCACGAGTTCCGGGGTGATCGAAGGAATCGAGGTGGCCGGTCAGTCTCGACGATGGCTCTCGGTCAACTCTCACCCGGTCGAGCTCGAAAACGGCTACCGCGTCGTGGTCTCGTCTTTCGTCGACATCACGAGCCGAGTCCAGCGCGAGCGATTGCTCTTGTTGCTCGCAGAAGTGAGCCGTGAGGTGCTGAGCGCCGCGACCGAGACCGACGCGCACCAACGCTTGTGCAACGCCCTCGTCGAGCACGGCGACTACGCATTGGCGTGGATCGGGGTCGCGTCGTCGTCCAATGACCAGGGCATCGAGGTCAGCTGCGCCGCGGGCGAGACGGGGTACCTCTACGACGACATGGACGAATGGTGGGGTGGTGCCCAGAGCGGATGGGGGCACACGGGGGTCGCCCTGCACGATGGCCGCACCAAGGTCATCGACGACCTCCTGGCCAACGCGCTCACGCCGGCGTGGCGGCTTCGAGCGACGAACTACAACCTCGGTTCCACCATCGCCATCCCCTTCAAGCCCGACGACAGCAACGCCGTGCTCTCGATCTATCACCGCCACGTCAACCAGTTCGACGAGATAACGACCTCGGGGCTCGAGGTGATCGCGAAAGAGGTGGAGCTCATCATCTCGCACGTGCGCGCACTCGAACGCACCGCCCAGGCGCTCGAAGAGACCAAGGAGGCGTTCAACACCTTGGCCGAGCGCGAACGCGCACTGACCGACTCCGAGATCAGGTTCCGGGTGGCCTTCGAGGACAACATGTCGCCCATGGTCTTCTCTGATCTCGACGACAAGTTGACCGCCGCCAACGACGCGTTCTGCAAGATGATCGGATACTCCCGCGAAGAACTCATTGGCAAGGACTCCAAGCAGTTCACCTACCCCGAGGACATCGGCATCACCGAGGGCTCACTGCACCACAGCCAGTCGGGCACACTCGACCAATTGCGCTACACCAAGCGATACCTGCGAAAAGACGGCCACATCATCTATAGCGAGGTGTCGCGCACCCCGGCGCGCGACGCGGACGGCAACATTCTCTACTACGTCTTCTCCGAGCGCGACGTCACCGAGGAGCGTCAACTCACCTCCCAACTCTCGCACCAGGCCCTGCACGACCCCCTTACCGGTCTCGCCAACCGCGCCCTGTTCGGAGACCGACTCGAGCAGGCCCACCAGCGCATCATGCGCCAAGGCGGCATGGGTGTCGTACTCATCCTCGACCTCGACGATTTCAAGGCGGTGAATGACGCCTTCGGTCACGTCATGGGTGACCAGATGCTCATCGCTGCGGCGCACCGCCTGCACAGCGTCACGCGCACGACCGACACGCTCTGCCGATTCGGGGGCGACGAGTTCCTTTACTTGGCCGAAGGCATCGAGACCGAGATCGAAGCCGAGACGCTGGCCCGTCGCCTGCTCGCCGTGCTCGTCGAACCCTTCACCATCGACGAGGTCACCGTCGAGCAGCACGCGAGCATCGGGATGAGCATCTTCAACGGCGACGACGTCGGCGTCGAGGAATTCATCCAGAACGCCGACGTCGCCCTCTACGAAGCCAAGCGCCAGGGCAAGAACAAGTACGTGTTGTTCAGGCCAGCCATGCGCGAGCAACTCGCCGGTCACTTCGAGATGGTTCAGGATCTGCGCCGCGCCCTCGCCGAGGGCGCGCTCGCCATGCACTTCCAACCCATTGTCCGTCTCGACACCGGCGAGATCGTCGGCTTCGAGGCGCTGATGCGCTGGGACCACCCCGAGCGCGGCGAGGTGCTACCCGAGGTGTTCATCCCCCTCGCCGAGCAGAGCGAGCTCATCTTCGACCTCGGGATCTTCGCGCTCAATCAGGCAGTGACCGCCGCTAGTACGTGGACCTCCACCGGCTCTCGAAACAACGCGCCTTTCGTGTCGGTGAACCTCTCCGCGCGCCAGTTCCAAGACGAGGCCCTCGGGGCGAAGATCGAGTCGGCCCTCACCATGAGCGGCCTCGCGCCCGAGCGCCTCGTCATCGAGATCACCGAAAGCGTCATGTTGCTCGACGTCGCCGAGACCTCGAGCGTGCTCGGGCGACTCAATCGTCTCGGGGTCGACTTCGCGCTCGACGACTTCGGGACGGGTTACTCATCGCTGGCCTACCTGGGCGTACTCAATCCGCGCATCATCAAGATCGACCAGTCCTTCGTCTGCACCACCTATTCGAGCGAGCGCAGCGAGTCACTCCTCGAAGCCATCATCGCGCTTGGACGAAAACTCGATAACACCATGCTCGCCGAGGGAATCGAGACGCGCGAGCAACTCGAGCAACTACGTGACTTCGGCTGCGAACTAGGTCAAGGGTTCTTGTTCGCACCCGCGGTGCCCGCAGAAGAGGTAGCGGGCATCATCGATGGTGGTCCACTTCAGTGGCACCTCGACGACTCAGTGTGAACGCTCAAGATTGAGCGCGACCTTCGAGACGAAAGAACGCACCGTCGACGCCGCGACCCGGTGCAGCAGCGCCCGGTCCACGCGTGCGCCCAACCCACCGAGCGGTGGCGTGTAGACCACCGCCAACGAGATCCGACAACCGTCTTCACCAATGGGCGCGAGTTCGATGTCGCCCTCGAGCAAGGGGAACAACGACTGAAGTTCGCTCGCGCGCCACGCGAGCGAACGCGACACCGCGTCACCACGACTGCGTGACGGGCCGAGCGTGACGCTCACCTCACGCGTCACGAGGCCGGCGGACCAGGAGGGTCCGATACGCATGCGCAGCGCCTCCCCGTCCTCACTCGCCTCGCTCGCGAGCGGCGACAACCATTCACTCGCCCCGGCGAATCGGTCCTGGACCTCACTGAAGGGTCGCTCGATGTCGGCAAAGTCTTGAATGAAGATGGGGCTTCGCTTGCCCTCATTCTCGTCTGGAACGTCAACCTTCGCCATCGTGCCAATCTAGAGATGAACCAGCAAAACCCTATAGAGCCAAAGGTCCCAAAGTCACGAGACCGTTGAAAATGTTGGTTACAAGCGTTAGATGAGACCGAGTGCGCGTACGTCGTCGCGCTCGCCCAAGAGTTCGTCGGTCGTCACCTTGATGCGCTCGGCGGCGAAGTCGTCGATCGCGAAGCCCTCTTTCACCTTCCAGGAACCTCGACCGTCTGAGCTCACCGGGAAACCGAAGGTGAGTCCCTCGGGCACGCCGTACTCACCGTGGCTCGTCACGCCCACCGACACACAGTCGTCGTCGGACGTCGCGTTCACCAGTCCGGCCACGGTGTCGATCGCCGCGTTCGCAGCCGACGCCGCAGAACTCGCGCCACGCGCCTCGATGATCGCGGCCCCGCGCTTTTGCACGGTGGTGATGAAGTCTCCGCGCAACCAGTCGTGGTCCGAGATCACCTCAGGCACCGCAGTCCCCGCGATGGTGGCGTTGGCGAAGTCGGGAAACTGTGTCGAGGAGTGGTTACCCCAGATCGCCAGGTTCTTCACGTCCTTCACCGGCTGACTCGCCTTCTTCGCGAGCTGGGTCTCGGCGCGGTTCTGGTCGAGGCGCGTCATGGCGAACCAGCGGTCCTCGGGCACTTCAGTGGCATTGGAGCGAGCGATGAGACAGTTGGTGTTGCAAGGGTTGCCCACCACCAATATCCGCACGTCGCTCGACGCGTTCGCCGCGATGGCGCGCCCTTGGGGCTTGAAGATGCCGCCATTCACGTTGAGCAGGTCACTTCGCTCCATGCCGGCCTTTCGTGGGATCGAACCCACGAGCAGAGCCCAGGACGTGTTCGTGAAGGCGGTATCGAGATTGCTCGTCGCCTCGATGCCCGCGAGCAGCGGGAACGCGCAGTCGTCGAGCTCCATCACGACCCCCTCGAGGGCCTTCATCGCGGGCTCGATCTCAAGGAGTCGAAGGACGACGGGCGTGTCAGGGCCGAGCAACTGGCCCGACGCGATGCGAAACAGCAATTGGTAACCGATTTGGCCGGCGGCGCCGGTCACGGTGACGTGGACGGGGGTGGTCATGACTCTCCTTCTCGAGATGATTGATTACAGGCGTTCCGCAACAGCAGCACCGAACTCCGAGCACTTGACCTCGGTCGCGCCTTGCATCTGGCGCGCGAAGTCGTACGTGACGATCTTGTCGCCGATCGTCGCCTCGAGGGCGCGCACGATGTCCTTGGCCGCTTCGGTCCATCCGAGGTGCTCGAACATGAGCACGCCCGACAAGAGCACCGAGCCGGGGTTGACGACGTCCTTACCCGCGTACTTGGGCGCCGTGCCGTGGGTGGCTTCGAAGATACCGTGTCCGGTCACGTAGTTGATGTTCGCTCCGGGTGCGATGCCGATGCCACCGACCTGGGCCGCGAGGGCGTCGGACATGTAGTCACCGTTGAGGTTCGTCGTCGCGATGACGTCCATCTCCGCCGGACGCGTCAGCACCTGTTGCAAGGCGATGTCGGCAATGACGTCCTTCACGAGGATCTTCGAACCGGGCTTGCCGCCACAGTCGTCCCAACCAACCGCAACGTCGGAGAACTCGTTTCGGATGAGTTCGTAACCCCACTTCATGAAGTAACCCTCGGTGAACTTCTGGATGTTGCCCTTGTGGACGAGGGTGATCGACTCACGACCGTGCTCGACGGCGTAGTTGACCGCGGCACGAATGAGTCGCTCCGAGGCCATCTTGGAGATCGGCTTGATGCCGATGCTGCTCATGTCGCGAATGTCCCAGCCGTAGGACTCCTTCAAGAATGAACGCAGCTTCTCGGCGTCGGGGGTTCCCGCTTCGAGCTCGAGACCCGCGTAGACGTCCTCGGTGTTCTCTCGAAAGATCACCATGTCGACCAGTTCGGGGTGCTTCACCGGCGAGGGCACGCCCTGGAACCAGCGCACCGGGCGAAGACAGACGTACAGGTCCAAGATCTGACGAAGTGCGACGTTGAGCGAACGAAAGCCCCCACCGATCGGCGTGGTGAGTGGGCCCTTGATGCCGATGAGGTACTCGCGAAAGTCCGCGATCGTCTCATCGGGCAACCAGTTACCGGTCTCGTTGAAGGCTTTCTCTCCGGCGAGGACTTCCTTCCATTCGATGGTGTGGCCGTGCTTCTTCGCCGCCGTGTCGAGCACGAGCTTGGCCGCGGGCCATATGTCGATTCCGGTGCCATCGCCTTCGATGAATGGGATGATCGGGTTCGTTGGAACGTTCAATACGCCAGAGGCGCTCATTGTGATTTTCTCAGCCATGAAGTTCATCATATGACCAAATCGGGAGCCATTTTTTAGGGTCAAAGGCCCCTGAACCTGAGAGATCTATGAAAAGAGTTCAGCGTAGATTTCGCGCGTTGCCGTGGACTGATTGAGCGTATAGAAGTGAAGACCGGGGGCCGCAGATTGGAGTAACTCTCGACAGAGCTCGACCGCCGCTTTGATACCCTCGCTTCGAACTGCGGGTGCCCCACCGTTGAGATGCGCACATTCCAGGCGGGTAACGAGCGATGAGGGCACGCGCGCGCCCATGGCGGCCATGCGCTCTATGCCGCTCAAGGTGGTGACGGGCATGATGCCCGGCAACACCGGCTTCTCCACGCCCAGCTCACCCAACTCGTGCACGAGTCGCACCCACTCGTCGAGCTCGAAAAAGAACTGGGTCACCGCAAAGTCCGCGAGCGCCAACTTCGTGGCCAAGAAATGCCGGTCGGACGCGAGGTCCTTTGAACGAGGGTGTCCTTGGGGGTGGGCCGCCACGCCAATGGAGAAGTCCCCCACCTCGCGCGCCAACTCCACAAGGTCGATTGCGTGCGAGAACTCAGAAGCGACCAGGTCCGGGTCGTCAGGGATGTCGCCACCGAGCGCCATGACGTTGGTGACGCCCGCGTCGAGATAGTTCTTCAAGATGTCGCGCATCTCTGCGCGACTATGACCCACGCAGATCAAGTGCGCCATGGCCGTCATTGCGCCACCGCGCTGAATGCGGGTGACCAGATCGAAAGTACGCTGGCGCGACGCGCTGCCCCCTCGATAGGTCACCGAAACGAACGAGGGGTGCAGGGGCGTGAGTTCACTAAGCGTCCGCTCAAGCCGTAGCGCCTCGTCGTCGGACTTGGGCGGAAAGAACTCGAACGAGTGCGTCGTACCCGCGCGCAACATCTCATCGATGCGCACGAAGCTAGTTCGCCCTTCCAAAGTCGTCC
>JAJXXA010000156.1 GCA_021781335.1 Actinomycetes bacterium | reverse complement strand
GGCCTCCGCGCCGGCACTTCTTAGAAAAGCCCGTACCGACGGCCCCCAGATCGAGATTCTCGACGCACCCGACCCCGAGGCCAATCGTGACATGGCCCCGGCGTTGTACGCAGTGCGCGAGCTGGCGTTCGCCGCGTGGATGACGATCCAGACCGGCTGTGACAACACGTGCGCGTACTGCATCGTGCCAGCCGTGCGGGGCGAGGAGATCAGTCGACCACTGGCCGATCTCGTTCAAGAGGCGCAGATGTTGGCGAGTGCTGGGGTCAGCGAGATCACCGTACTCGGACAGAACGTGAACTCCTACGGCCGTGACATCACCAAACGTGGACCGCTCTTCGCGCAGTTGCTGCGTGAGCTCGGTGCCATCGATGGCATCGAGCGGATCAGGTTCACCAGTCCGCACCCGAAGGACCTGCGCCCCGAGACCATCGAGGCAATGGCCGACGTCGAGGCGGTGTGCCCTCAACTGCACTTGCCGTTGCAGTCCGGCTCAGACCGGGTGCTACGAGCGATGCGCCGCGGCTACAGCGCCGAGCGCTACCTCGAGCGACTGGCGGCCGCGCGCGACGCCATTGACGACCTCGCGGTCACCACCGACATCATCGTTGGCTTTCCCGGCGAGACTGACGCCGAATTCGAAGAATCTCTCGAGGTCATTGCGAGCGCCCAGTTCGACGCCGCGTACACCTTCATCTTCTCGCCGCGCTCGGGTACCCGCGCGGCCGACATGGTCAGCGAGTTCGTCGGCGACGATGTGGTGAAGGACCGCTTCGAACGCCTGAAGCAGGTCCTCGACCGCTCGGCGCTTTCGAAGCACGTGGCGCGCGTCGGTCGCCGAGAAGAAGTGCTCGTCGAAGGACCGTCGCGGCGCAACGACCAGATGCTGTCCGGTCGAACACGACAGGGCAAGCTGGTGCACTTCGCGGCGCCGAGTGAGCCGTTACGCCCCGGGTCGCTCGTGATGGTCGACATCACCTACGGCGCGCCCTATCACCTGCTCGGCGAACTCGCGTCGGTCGTGCGTGCGCCGCGCCACAAGGTTCGCATCCCCCTGCTCCGCTCGTGATGAACCACGGCGGCATGGCCGTCGCACTCGTAGGCGCGACCGCGACGGGCAAGTCCGCGCTCGCACATTCGATCGCGCTCGAGAGCAACGGCGACATCGAGATACTCTCGGTCGACGCCATGACCGTGTACCGCGGCATGGACCTCGCCACCGCCAAGCCAACGAGCCGGGACCGTGACGAAGTGCACTATCACCTGCTCGATCTGGTCGACGCGAGCGAGGAATTCACGTTGGCCCAGTTCCAGGCACACGCCAGAGAGGCCGCCGACGCGGTGTGGATGCTCGGGGGATCGGTGCTCTACGTCGGTGGCACCGGCCTCTACGGGCGCGCGGTACTGGACAATCTCGAGATCCCCGGCCAGTTCCCCGAGGTGCGTGTCGAGCTCGAGCGCAGCGCGGAAGTTGACCTCGAGGGACTCTACGTCGAGCTGGAGCGGCTCGACCCCGTGGCGGCGAGCCGTATGGAGCGCACTAACGCGCGACGGATCGTGCGCGCGCTCGAGGTGACGAGGGGCGCGCAACGCCCTTTTTCGTCGTTCGGTGCCGGCCTTCGCACCTACCCCGCGGCGCGGGTCGTCCAGGTGGGGCTTCGTGCGGACTTCGCGATCTTGGACCAACGTATCGAGCAGCGATTCCTCGAGTGGATGCAGATGGGTCTCGTCGATGAGGTGTCTCGACTCCTCGAGTCGCCTGCGGGCCTCAGCCGCACCGCCCGTCAAGCCGTGGGGTACCGAGAGATCCTGCGCCACCTCGAAGACGGTGCGCCGCTCGAGGACTGCGTGCGTGACGCGATCACCGCGAGCAAGCGCCTCGCGCGACGCCAACGTTCGTGGTTCGAGCGTGACCCTCGAATTGAGTGGTTTGAGGACCCGACGTTGGCGCGACAACGCATCCTCGAGGTTCTAAACAGCCCCGACGGGTTCGTGCGAGACTAGGGACAGTGGCACTGCGGACTCTTCAAAAATGGCACGGGGCGGGCAATGACTTCCTCGTCGACGTGATCGAACACGGCACCGCCACGTGGTGGGACCCCGAGCGGGCGCGTGCGGTGTGCAATCGCTACACCGGTGTCGGTGGCGACGGACTCCTGCTCGCGACGCTCGGCTCGCACGTCGAAATGGTCCTCTTCAACGCCGACGGCAGTGTGGCCGAGATGTCGGGCAACGGCATCCGCTGTCTCGCCGCCGCAGTTCGTCGTGCGACGCACGCGACGTGGTCATCGCTCGAGGTGATGACCGGGGCGGGGATGCGTGAAGTCTCGCTCACGATGAACGAGGACGGTGGCTACGGCAGCGTCGCAATGGGGACCGTGCGATTCGCGGACGCGCTCGAAGGGACACTCGGGGTCGCCAATGTCGGCAACCCTCACGTGGTGGTCCTCGACGATGCCACCTGGAGCGACGCGCAACGCGAGGCGCGTGCGAGAGAACTCTCCGACGCAGTTGGAGGTGCGAACGTTGAATTCGTGACGCCCCTCGACTCCCAGCGCGTGCGGATCAAGGTCGTCGAGCGTGGTGTTGGTTGGACTCTCGCGTGCGGTACGGGATCGGTCGCGACCGCGGCGATCTGTCGACGCGAAGGGCTCTGCGGTGACGACGTCATCGTCGAGAATCCGGGCGGACCCTTGCGGGTGACTTTCAATAACGACGACGCGACGCTCTCGGGCCCCGTGCAGTTTGTTGCGAACATTGAGTGGCTCGAAGTTTGACGTACGTACCAACGACACTGATCGACCGGAGTTTTCGTGAGAAGATCGTCCTGGTCGGGGTGCTCTTTCCTGGCGTGACCCCCGAGGAGCTCGATCGACAGCTCGACGAGCTCGCGCTCTTGGTCGACACGGCGGGCGCGGACGTCGCTGCGCGAGTGATCCAGCGTCGTGACGCCCCGGACCCCGCAACATTCCTCGGCTCGGGCAAGGTCCAAGAACTTCGCGACATCTGTCTCGCGGTGGATTCGGACACGGTTGTCTTCGAGCACAACCTGTCGCCGGCCCAGCAGCGCAATCTCGAAAAGATTCTCGGGCGCACCGCCATTGACCGCACCGCGGTGATCCTCGACATCTTCGCCCAGAACGCCCGCACCCCAGAGGGTAAAGCCCAGGTCGAACTCGCGTTGTTGCAGTACCGGCTGCCCCGTCTACGTCGCGCGGGAGGCTCTCTTTCCCAACAGGCCGGTGGTATCGGCACTCGGGGACCGGGCGAGACCCAGCTCGAAGTCGACCGGCGTCGTCTCGTGCACCGCATCCACCACATACGAAGCGAACTCAAGCAGATTGATCGCACCCGCGGGGTCCAACGTCAGGGTCGCGCTCGTGGACGTCACCGAGAAGTGACGCTGGTCGGCTACACCAACGCCGGAAAGTCGTCGTTGTTGAATGCCTTGACCGACGCCGACGTCGCCACCGAGAACCGTCTCTTCGTCACCCTCGATCCGCGCACGCGACAGCGCCAGTTGCCCGGTGGAGAGACGGTGCTCTTCACCGACACGGTCGGGTTCATCTCCAACCTGCCCCACGAGCTCGTCGAAGCCTTCATGAGCACGCTCAAGTCGGTGCAATTGGCTGATTTGTTGGTGCACGTGGTGGACGGCGCGAGCGACGACGCCGAACGTCAGATCGCCTCGGTGCGAGAAGTCCTACGCGAGATCGATGCGGACAGCGTTCCTGAACTGCTCGTCTTTAACAAGGCTGACGTACCTGGTTCTCGCGCACGCGACCTCGCAAAGCTCCACGAAGGCAGCGTCTGGGTGTCGGCATTGACCGAAGAGAATCTTGATGAGCTCATCGCCACCATCGCGGACCGACTGCGCACGGGGGACCGGGTCATCACTCTGCACCTCCCGCTCGATCGGGGTGACCTCCTCGCCGCCGCGCATCGCGAGGGCGAGGTACTCGACACTTCAATGCAGGACGAGTACGTTGTCGTTCACGTCGTGCTCGACTCGGTCGGCGCGGCGCGCTTTGCCCAGTGGAGGGTGGTGGCGTGAGTTTTTCGCCCCCCGCGTACCCCTACGAGCGCCTCGACGGACTGAAGGCCATCGCCGCTCGCCTCGAAGGAGGCGCCATTGACTGCTCGATCGGCACGCCCGTGGACCCGCCACCGAGCATGGCCCTCGAGGAGTTGGCGCGCGCGCTCGGCGCGCGTGGGTATCCGTCGTCGATCGGATCACCCGACTATCGCCGCGCCGCGGCGCAGTGGATGGAGCGTCGATTCGCGGTCTCGCTCGACGTCGAGGACGTCGCGGCCTGCGTGGGGACCAAAGAGTTCGTCGCGTCCCTGGCCCAGTATCTGCACCTTCGAACGCCCGATCGAGACACCGTGCTCTATCCCGCCATCAGTTATCCGACCTACGCCATGGGTGCGACGCTCGCGGGGCTTCGCGCGGTGCCCGTGCGCAGCGTCGAAGGCGAGTTGGACCTTGGATCGATATCGCCCGATGACGCGCAGCGAGCGCTGGTGCTCTGGTCGAACTCGCCGTCGAATCCGACCGGGTTGCTCGACGATCTCCAAGGGGTGGCCGACTGGGGGCGCCGTCACGACGTCCTAGTCGTCAGTGACGAGTGCTATGCGGAGTTCACTTGGACGGGTCGACCGCGCAGCATCCTCGAACACGGCCTCGAGGGCGTAGTGGCGCTTCACTCGATCTCCAAACGTTCGAACCTCGCCGGCGTGCGCGCCGGTTTTTACGCGGGTGACCCCGAGATCGTCTCGTATCTTCGTCTCGTGCGCCAGCACGCGGGTCTCATGGTGCCCGGTCCCGTCCAGGCCGCAGTGGCGTTGGCCTACGGCGACGATGAACACGTCGAGCGCCAACGAGCGATCTACCGCGCGCGCCTCGAGCTGCTCAGTTCGGCCCTCGAAGAGTACGGCGTGCGTGCGCCCTTGCCCGATGGCGGTTTCTATCTCTGGTGCCACAAGCCGGGACGCGACGGATGGCAGTTGGCCGAAGAGTTGGCCGAGGTGTCAGGGATCATTGCGAGCCCGGGTGAACTCTACGGAGAAGAGGGCGCGCCGTTTGCGCGCATCGCGGTCGTGCAACCTGATGAACGGCTCAGTCTCGCCGCAGGGCGCCTTCGAAAAGCTCGCTAACGACACAAGTACGCTGGTCCCATGAGTGAGCTCGAAACGCGGATCAACGACTGGTTTGACAACATCGGCGAAATGACGCCGGAGAATGCCGACGCGCGTCGCGACGTTGAACTCGTGATCACAAAACTCGACGACGGACAGCTGCGTGTTGCCGAGATCGACGCGAACGGTGATGTCGTCGTGCACGAATGGGTGAAGAAGGCGATCCTGCTCCTGTTTCGACTTCGCGCGATGACCAAGATCGAAGTGGGGCCCTTTGAATACTTCGACAAACTGGACTTGAAGAGCGACTACGAACGTCGAGGTGTGCGAGTGCTGCCCGGGGCGTCCGCGCGCCGGGGCAGCTTCCTGAGCCCCGGGGTGATTTTGATGCCCAGTTACGTGAACATCGGTGCGTGGGTGGGGCCGGGCACGATGGTCGACACTTGGGCGACGGTTGGAAGTTGCGCTCAAATCGGCGCGAACGTGCACCTCGCGGGTGGCGTGGGCATCGGGGGCGTGCTCGAGCCTGCCAACGCGGTGCCGGTCGTGATCGAAGACGGTGCGTTCATCGGGAGCCGTTGCATGATCGTCGACGGCGCCCGGGTCGGTAAAGGCTCTGTGCTCGGCGCGGGCACCATACTCAACCCCACCATCCCCGTCATCGACGCCCAGACCGGCGAAGAGGTGTCACGTGGGTACGTGCCCGATCACTGCGTCGCGGTGGCGGCCAATCGTCGACGCGAATTTCCTGGTGGTGAGTTCTTCTTGCCGTGCGTGCTGATCATCAAGCGCCTCGAGGCCGGTGAGCAGCACAACAAGGTGGCGCTCAATGACCTGCTTCGCGACCACGGCGTGCCCACATGAGTCGACTCGAGGAGGCCCTGGCGCTGGTGCGCATCGACTCGGTGAGCGGCAACGAAACCGCACTCGCGAGCGTCGTCGAACGAGCGCTTCGAGAGAATCCGCATCTCGAGGTCGAACGCATTGGTGACAACGTCGTCGCACGCACCACGGGTCTTCACGGGACTCGCCTCCTCGTCGCGGGACACCTCGACACGGTGCCCGGTGACGTCACGACCGCGACCCTCGAACCAGACCGGCTCACCGGACTCGGCGCGTGTGACATGAAGGGTTCGCTCGCGGTGATGCTCGAAGTGGCTCGAATCGACAAGCCTCGACCGGTAGAGGTCACGTGGGTCTTTTACGCGCGAGAAGAGATCGCCCGCGCCCAGTCGGGTCTGCTCGAGATAGGCGAACTTCGCCCCGACCTGTTGCAAGCGGACGCGGCGGTGCTCGCCGAGCCCACCGGTGGGGTCGTCGAAGCCGGATGTCAAGGGACGCTTCGCGTGGCGATTCAACTGCGCGGGCGTCGTGCCCACACGGCACGGCCCTTCATGGGCGTCAACGCCGTGCACCGACTCGGCGCGTTGCTCTCACACGTGAGCGCGTACGTGCCACGTGTCGTCGAGCTCGATGGTGTGAGCTACACCGAACAGCTTCAAGCCGTCGCCGTCGAAGGAGGGGTTGCGCCCAACGTGGTGCCCGACCTCGCACGCTGCACGCTCAATCATCGCGTTGCACCTGACCGCACCCGCGGTGAAGCGATGGCGTGGTTGGTTGAGTACCTCGGGGATTATCTAGACGACGACGACGCCATTGACGTGGTGGACTGGGCGCCCTCGTGCCCACCCGAACTCTCGAACGATCGACTCGATGCGCTCGTGCGACTCTCTAAGAGTCCGCCGCGCGCAAAAGTGGGCTGGACCGACGTGGCGACTTTTCGCGAACTGGGAATTGCGGCCACCAATTTCGGTGCGGGTGATCCTCTGTTAGCGCACCGCAGTGACGAATTTGTTACCAGCGAAGAACTCGATCAGTTCGCCACGGTCCTTGACGCGTGGCTCGGGTGAGCGGTCAGTAACTGCGCAGCACCGATATGACGCGCCCGAAGATCGTCACATCGTTGGAGTCGAATTCCATCGGTTCTAGTTCGCTGTTCTCGGGTTTCAGCACCGTTCGAGCGCCCTGGGGGAAGTAGCGCTTCACGGTGGCCTCGTCATCATTGATGCCCGCGACGACGATGTCACCTGTCGATGCTGAACTTTGACGCTGGACGACCACGAAGTCACCCGGCAAGATGCCCGCCTCGATCATGGAATTGCCCCGAACTTGCAGCACAAAACTGTCGCCACGCCCAGCGAATTGCTCGGGGATCGACATGAGTTCATGACTGGTTTCGGCTGCGAGCACTCCCGTGCCTGCGGCCACGTCACCAACGAACGGGATGTGTCGGATGTGCTGGTCCGGTATCGGGTTCTCGACGTCGAGTCGCACCGTCAAGGTGCGAGGTTGCTGAGGATTGTTCTCGATGAAACCCGCATTTTTCAGTACTTCTATGTGGTTAGCAACCGTTGCGGGGGATTTGAGGCCCACGTGGTCGCCGATCTCGCGAATTGTCGGAGGAAAGTTGCGTTCGCGTTGGCACGAGATTATGAACTCGAGAATCTGACGACGCATCGGTGTTAGGACTTCTGCCATTGGGCCTCCAGGAACGAACAGTTGTTCGTATCATAGGACATCCCTGATGGCGAATCAAACATCTGTTCGTAGTAATGAGACCGCAACAATCTTGTCAATCTCTTGTAACAAAGCAAAGAGTTAATTCCTGAAGTGGCTGCTACTGTTCCACACAGACCAAATTGGTCGCAACAATTCTTGTTACTTTTCGGTGATGTCTTCGTGACTGAATCGAAAAGTTTTCAGGGGAACAGAATACAGTTGAGGAGGACGAGCTGATGAAGCTTCGTTTGAATAAGACGGTGGCTACGGTCGCGTCGGGTGCTCTGCTGTTGATGGCGGTGCCGGCAATCGGTCTCGCATCAACTTCAGGTGCTGCAGTCAAGGCTAAGCCGACGTACACCATTGGTTACGAAGGGCCGCTGTCGGGTGGTAACCAGCAGTTGGGATTGAACATGGTGTTCGCCGTTCAGTTGGCGATCAACCAGGCAAACGCGTCGGGCAAGTACCCGTTCAAGTTGCAGTTGAAGACGTACGACGATCAGGGTGACCCGACCATCGCGCCGACCCAGGCACAGGCCGCAGTGAACAACAAGAACCTCGTCGCCTTGGTGGGCCCGGCGTTCTCGGGTGCTACTGCAGCTGCTGAGCCGTACTACAAGGCTGCGCACATCGCGACAGTGAGTCCTTCGGCGACCCGCGTGTCGCTCGCCACAAGCGGTTGGAACAACTTCTTCCGCGTGGTGGCAGACGACGGCGTCCAGGGACCTGCTGACGC
>JAJXXA010000019.1 GCA_021781335.1 Actinomycetes bacterium | reverse complement strand
ACACTGCGAAGGTCGGCGAATCGGGGTGGCCCAATCATGGCGGTGAACAAGAGAAGGGGTTCGCCGGCTTCAACGCACAACTGACGTTGCTCGGGACGATCGTGGGACTTATCGCAGGCTCGATTGGCGCGGGACTGTTGAAGGGTGTGGGCGCACCCAGCGTGTTGATCGCGGCCACGCTCGTCTACGCGGCGGCAACGGTCGCGAGTGTTCGCTTGCAGCGCCCCGCCAAGGAAGTCCGAGAGAGGGTCACGGCGCTCAGTCAGGTCGAACGCGATCTGCACGCGCTCAACCCCCTCGGTGACCGAGAAGTCGCGTGGGGACTGAGTGCGTCAGCGTCGATGCGCTTCACCGTGGGTTTCGCAACGTTTCTGCTCGCCTTTGGTCTTCGTCGAGTTCACGCGGGCCTCAGCTGGTTCGCCCTGGCACTCGCGATCAGTGGCGTCGGCGCCCTCGTCGGTCTCGGCGTCGTCACAAGGATCCGAAGTGCGGTACCCGAATCAACGCTGCTCACGGTGGCGATGTTGTCGACCGGGGTTGGAGCGGGAATCGCGTCGTTCTCGCCTTCGCTCATCTCTCAGATCTTGCTCGCGGGTTGGCTTGGCGCCTGGGCTGCGGTCGCCCAGCCGAGCTTTGACGCCATCACCCAGCGCCACGTGGCGCCGGGTGCCCAGGGACGCACGTTCGCGCGTTTCGCTGTTCGCCAGCAACTCCTCTGGGTCATTGGTGCGGTCATTCCTGTAGCGATCACGCTCGGCTTCTCGACGGGCGACCGGCTACTCGCCGTGTTGATGCTCGCGACCGGACTCGTCTACGGTCTCGGGCGTCACGTTGTTCGACGCTGAGAGTCGAACTCGCCATCGACGAATGGAATGAACTTATTCGTTCGTATGCTTTAATTAGATATGGCGCTGCCAACTCACACCACCAAGGAGTTTCCAGACTTCTCGCATCTACCCCACGTGGTCATCATCGGCGGGGGCTTCGCCGGAATCGCTGCCGCTCGGGGACTCGCGAACAAGAAAGTGCGCGTCACCATAATCGACAAGCACAATTTTCATACGTTCTTGCCGTTGCTCTACCAGGTTGCCACCGCCATGCTCGAACCCGCCGAAGTCGCCTACCCGATTCGTACGATCTTCGGTAAGGCGAACAATGTGGGTTTTCGTCACGCCAAGGTCCGAGAGGTCGTGCACGCACGAAATGTCGTGGTGCTCGACGACGGCGTCGAGATCGCCTTTGATCACTTGATCGTGGCGACAGGCGCCACGGCAGCGTTTTTCGGGATTCCTGGCGCATCACAGTTCGCCATGCCGCTCTATTCGCTCGCCGACGCTCGAAAACTCCGCAATCGACTCCTCATCTCACTCGAAGAGGCTGACGCCAGTGCAGAGACGTCGCCCATGTCGCTGAATTTTGTCATCGTCGGAGGCGGACCAACGGGTGTTGAGACCTCGGGCGCACTCTCAGAGTTGATCCGCACCGTCATCAAACGTGACGGACTTCGTATCGACCCCTCTCGCGTTCGAGTGATGCTCGTCGATATGGCACCGCGGCTCCTCACGCCCTTTCCCGAGAAGGCGAGTGAGTACGCCGCCAAGGAACTCCAGCGCATGGGCATCGAGATCGAGTTCGGTCGTTCGGTCGTCGAGGTCGAGGAGCGAGCGATTCGCTTCGCCGATGGTGAGCGCTTGAAGGTGGCGGCCGTCATCTGGGCCGCGGGTGTCACCGCGAGTGGCACCCTCGCCCACGACCTTCAAACCACCTCAGGCCCTGGTGGGCGTGTGCGGGTCATGCCAGATCTTCGTCTGCTCGAGAGCACGAACGTGTGGGCGGTGGGTGACGCCGCCGCGGTGCCACTCGACGACACCGAGTTCTGCCCTCAATTGGCGCCCGTCGCGATGCAGTCGGGCCGACACTGTGCCGCACAGGTCCTTCGAGTCCTCAACAATGAGCCGACTAAGCCCTTTGCCTATCGCAACAAGGGAATCATGGCGACCATTGGCCGACATGCCGCCATTGCAAAACTGCCGGGCGGTACGGTCGTGAAGGGTACGCCGGGCTGGTTGGCCTGGCTGGGACTTCACTTGTGGTACCTCGTCGGATTTCGAAATCGCTTGCGCGTGATGATCAACTGGACCTGGCGCTACTTCGACTGGCCCTCGGGTCCGCGACTCATCGTCGCGGACGCCGAGACCGCCGAGTAGGTGGCTGTAGGTTCAGGCCAATCGGGCTTCGAGATCGTCGACCTCGGCGCTCAGTCGCGCTGGGAGTCGATCGGCGAACTGCGCGAAGTGTGCTCTGATAAGCGGCACTTCGTCACGCCATTCGTCCTTGTGTACCGTGAGCAACTCGTGCATGTCCGCTTCTGAAACGTCCAGACCCTCGAGGTTGATCGCCGTTGGCGTGGGCACGTAGCCGATCGGTGTCTCGACGGCCTCGCCGCGTCCAGCGGAGCGTTCGAAGACCCATTCGAGTACACGACTGTTCTCGCCGTATCCGGGCCACAGCCAGCGGCCGTCGTCGCCCTTTCGAAACCAGTTGACGTAGAAGATCTTGGGCAGCTTCGCCTCGTCGAATCGCTCAGCGAACGAGAGCCAGTGCCCGAAGTAGTCAGCCATGTTGTATCCACAAAACGGCAGCATCGCGAAGGGGTCGCGGCGAAGGTTGCCGACCGCACCCGTCGCCGCCGCCGTGGTCTCCGACGCCATGATCGAACCGAGGAAGACGCCGTGCTCCCAGTTGCGAGACTGAAAGACGAGTGGAACGACACTCGCACGCCTTCCGCCAAAGAGGATGGCGTCGATCGGCACGCCGTTCGGATCCTCCCACTCGGGTGCGATGCAGGGATCCTGGTCCGCGGGCGCGGTGAAGCGTGAGTTCGGGTGTGCCGCGGGTGTACCCAGATCCTTCGACCAAGGTTGGCCCTTCCAGTCGGTGAGACCTTCGGGCGGTTCTCCCATGCCTTCCCACCAGACATCGCCGTCCGCAGTGAGCGCGGTGTTCGTGAAGATGGTGTTGGCCTCGATTGAGTACATCGCGTTGGGGTTGGTCTGCATGTTGGTGCCTGGTGCAACGCCGAAGAATCCTGCCTCGGGGTTGATGGCGTAGAGCCGTCCGTCGGGGCCTGGCTTCATCCAGCAGATGTCGTCGCCAATGGTTTCGACCTTCCATCCGGGCAGGGTCGGCACCAGCATGGCGAGATTGGTCTTGCCACACGCACTCGGGAAGGCACCGGCGACGAAGCGTGACTCACCGGCGGGATTCGTCAACTTCAAAATGAGCATGTGCTCCGCGAGCCACCCGGCGTCACGGGCGAGCACCGAGGCGATACGAAGTGCGAAGCACTTCTTACCGAGCAGCGCGTTGCCGCCGTAGCCAGATCCGTACGAGATGATCTCGTGGGTGTCGGGGAATTGCACGATGTACTTGTTCTCTGCGTCACAGGGCCACGCGACGTCGCTCTGGCCGGGCTCTAATGGGGCTCCGACCGAGTGCAGGCACGGCACGAAGGCGCCGTCGTCACCAAGGACGTCGAGCGCACCTTGGCCCATCCTGGTCATGATGCGCATCGAGACCACGACGTAGGGCGAGTCAGTGATCTCCACACCGATGTGCGAGATCTTCGAGCCCAGTGGTCCCATTGAGAAGGGGACCACGTACATGGTGCGACCCTTCATGGAACCTTCGAAGAGACCGTTAAGGGTGGCGCGCATTTCGTTGGGGTCGCGCCAGTTGTTCGTCGGCCCCGCGTCGATCTCTTCTTGGGAGCAGATGAAGGTGCGGTCCTCGACGCGTGCGACGTCGCCCGGATCGGAGGTTGCGTAGTAACTGTTGGGACGCTTGGCGTCCGAGAGCTTGGTGAAGGTGCCTTGGTCGACGAGCAGTTGGCAAAGTTCTTCATATTCGTCGGCTGATCCGTTGCACCAGTAGATACGATCGGGTGTGGTGAGTTGCGCTACTTCATTGACCCAGTCGATCAACTGTTTGTTACGGGTCGGATGTGTCACGAGTTGTCCCTCTCTTGTTAATGCCACGCAACTTTGCGCTGGCGACCTGGCGAACCAGGACCATGTCCGCGCCGGCTGACCCCCCCGCTCTCCTGGGAGAGCATGGCCGTCGCGAAGATGACGTATTGGAGCGTATCGTCACAATCGTGGGCCGCCAAACCACTCCCAAGGGAGAGGTCCACATAGGCGACGACGCCGCCGTCCTCGCGCCCCTCGTCGGAGAGGCGATCGTGAGCACTGATGTGGCGGTTTTGGGCGTTCACCTGGATCCGAGCCTGTTTCCCCTCGAAGATCTGGGTTTCAAGGCCGTCACCGCCGCGGTCTCTGACCTGGCCGCCATGGGCGCGCGGCCCAGAGCAGCGGTAATTGCTGTGAGTTCACCTCCAGGCACCGACCTCGAGGAATTGCATCGCGGCATCGCCGACGCGGCCGCGGTGACTGGTTGTCCGGTGGTTGGGGGTGATCTGACACGTGCTCGCGACGTCTCGGTTGCTGTCACGGTGCTTGGCGAATGCCCGGGCAAGGGGGCGGTGCTTCGAAGTGGAGCGCGCCCCGGTGAAATCATTTTAGTGACGGGCCCATTAGGCCGATCGGCGGCGGGTCTTCGCCGCCGCCGAGAGGGGTACCCGCTCGACGACGAATTGGTCGTCGCGCATCGACGACCGTGGCCGCGCCTCAGTGAAGGTGTCGCCGCCCGCGGCGCGGGGGCCAGCGCGATGATGGATCTGAGCGATGGCATCGCGCTTGACCTACACCGGCTCGCCGACGCATCGCGGGTTGGTTTCGAACTTGATCTCGTGCCGGTGGCCGAAGGTGCGACCCTCGAAGAGGCGTTGAGCGGTGGCGAGGACTACGAGTTGTTGATCGTCACGAACGACCCGGATCGACTCGCACTTGTCTATCTCGACCGAGGGCTACGCGCACCTCTTCGCATCGGAAGAATCGTGGCGGATCAGAAAATCCGTACGCTGCGCGGCGAGGACTTCGAGCGTCGAGGGTGGCAACACCAACTCTGAAAGAGCGGTGAGGTTAGGCGCTGAGTGTACGGCGGGCGGGCTTGGTGACCTTGCCCGAACGAAGGCACCCGGTGCAGACGTTGACGCGCGTAGGAGTTCCCTTGATGACCGCACGTACCCGTTGGATGTTCGGGTTCCAGCGACGCTTGGTGCGACGGTGGGAGTGCGAGACGTTCATGCCGAATGACGGCTTCTTGCCGCAGATTTCGCAGACTGATGCCATGGTGAACTTTCTCCTTTTTCCCAGTCGCTGCAGTGTGCAGGCGCCGGTAGAACCGAATGACCATTGTAGCATCGCTAGCAATGACCTCGACGACGACGCTGTCCGCTGGAGAACTGCGCGGAGCAATTTGCACCTACGCGGACCTCTTACGCTCGCATAAGGACGTAATTAACCGTCTGAACGTCTATCCCGTGCCTGACGGCGACACGGGCACCAACATGACCCTCACCATTGAATCAGTCGTCAATGAGCTGCACGAATTGGCGCCCGATGCGCCGATGTCGCTAGTGAGTCGGGCCATCGCACACGGTTCGTTGATGGGCGCGCGAGGCAATTCTGGCGTGATCCTGTCACAGATCCTTCGCGGACTGGTGGAGAAGTTCCCGAGCGACGGTGGCGTCGAACCAGAACTACTGGCGTCGTCACTCGAGAACGCTGACGAACTCGCGCGCCAGGCGGTCGTTCGCCCCATCGAAGGCACCATCTTGTCAGTGGCGCGCGCCGCCGCGGCTGGTGCTCGACACGACACGAGCACCATCAGCGCCCTGGTACGCGGCGCTCGCGAATGGGCCAAAGAAGCGTTGGCCAAGACACCCGACCAACTCGACGTGCTGAAACAAGCGGGCGTCGTTGACTCGGGCGGGACCGGGTTGGTCTTGTGGTTCGACGCGCTGTGTCACGTGGTCGCGGGCGATGAGTTGCCGGTTGCACCACCGCTGGGCACGATCCACGTCCACGTCCAAGAACAAGCGGTGACCCACCATGGCGATGTCGCGGACCTGCGCTACGAGGTGATGTTCCTACTCGACGCGGATGACACGAAGATGCACGCATTTCGTGAGGCCTGGTCCACGTTGGGCGACTCGATCGTGATCGTCGGGGGCGAAGGACTGTACAACTGTCATATCCACACCGACGCCATCGGCGAGTCCATCGAAGCGGCGCTCGACGTGGGTCGACCTCGAGAGATCCGCGTGACCGACCTCAGCGACCAGGTGATCGAAGAACGCTGGGTCCGAGAGGCGAGTCTTGCGCCCGAAACTGACCTCGATGAACCACCACCCTCGACGGCGGTGGTGGCGGTGGTCGTGGGTGAAGGTGTGGGTCGTATCTTTCGCTCACTCGGTGTTCGCACCCTCGTGAAGGGCGGCCAATCAATGAACCCTTCGACCGCCGACCTCGTAGAGGCCGTGAGGGCGACTGGTTCGAAACAAGTGGTGATCCTGCCCAACAACAAGAACATCCGGCCGGTGGCCGAGCAGGTAGCTGCGCTGGTCGACCAGGACGTGGTGGTCGTGGCGACGACGTCGATCGTCGAAGGGTTCGCTGCGCTGCTCGCCTACGACCCCGACGCGAGCGCGGCCCAGAATGCCCAGTCCATGGGCGCCTCGGCGAGCAATGTCGTGGCGGGAGAAGTGACCCAAGCCGTTCGTAACACCAGCACCGACGCCGGTGAGGTTCACGTGGGGGACTGGATTGGACTCGGTGTCACGGGCGTGCAATCAATCGCCGATTCGGTCGCGGTGGCGAGCAACAAGCTCCTGATGCAGCTGGTGCGCCCCGAACACGAACTACTCACCATCATCGAGGGGGACGGAGCCACGACCGCCAACACCCGGCGCATCGCCGAGTTCGTCGCCGAAGAATATCCCCACTTGAGCGTGGAGATTCACCACGGCGGTCAACCCCTCTACCCCTACTACTTCGGACTCGAGTGAGTGAGTCGTCACCGCGCCGCCTGCGCCAGCTCGGCGACATCCCCGTCACAAGCCTGCGTCACGTCGGTGACAAACGCAGCGAAGCGTTGGCGTCACTCGGCATTCAGAGCGTCTTTGACCTGCTGACGCTCTATCCGCGTCGATACATCGATCGAACGAAGCGAGTGGACCTCAGCGACCTCACCGTTGGTGAGGAGGCTGCGATCTTCGGCGAGGTACGAAAAGTGTCGAGTCGACGTACCAAGCAGGGCAAAGTGATGGTCGAAGTGGTGGTCGGCGACGACGGGGGGACACTCAAGATCGTCTTTTTCAATCAGGCCTGGCGCGAGCGTCAGCTGAGCGTTGGCGTGATGGCCTTGTTCTTCTCTAAGGTCACTGACTACAAGGGTCAGCGTCAGATGACCAATCCGGTGGTCGACGTGATCGTCGGTGCGTCGGGCGAAGAACGCGACGTCTCACGCATTGGTCGCGTCGTGGCGATCTACCCGGCATCGGGCAAGGCCGGGCTCACCAGTTGGGAGCTCGGAGGGTTCATCGAAGAGTCGCTGCGCCGTGCGGGACCGCTCCTCGACCCGGTGCCCGATGACGTCCTTCACGAACTCTCCTTGGTCGATCGCACCGCGTCCTTCTGGGGAATTCATCTGCCCGGCAGCCTCGAAGAGACCGAACCAGCCAAGCGACGACTGGTCTTTGATGAGTTTCTTCGCCTGCAACTCTTGCTCGCACTTCGCCGGCGTCGCCTCGAAGAGTCGTCGACGGGGATCAGCCACCCCGTGCAGTTCAGTGATCTCGACGTGACCCCGGGCGCGTTGAGCGGTCCTGACTCGTCGCTCGTGCGGCGTTTTCTGAGCGGACATCGATTCTCACTCACTTCGGCGCAGCGCCGCGTCCTCGAAGAGATCGCCCGCGACCTCGCTTCGCCACTTCCCATGCACCGTCTCCTCCAGGGCGATGTCGGCTCTGGGAAGACCGTCGTGGCGCTGACGAGTCTGCTGGCCGCCATCGACGGCGATCGCCAGGGGGCGTTGATGGCCCCCACAGAAGTGCTCGCGGAACAACATCTCGCATCGCTTCGCGCGGACTTGGCGGGACTCACCAAACCCGACCCCACCGTGCTCGGTGGCGAACGTCCACTCTCGATCCACCTCTTGACCGGGCGTGTCAAGGCGAAAGAACGCCAATTCGTACTCGACGGCCTGGCCAGTGGCGCCATTGACGTCGTCGTGGGCACCCATGCGCTGTTGACCGATGACGTGCGTTTCAAGGCGCTCGGTGTCATCGTCATCGACGAGCAACATCGCTTCGGAGTGGAGCAACGAGCCGTCCTTCGAGATAAGGGTCGTGCACATTCCTCAGAGGCCGCCGACCCGGACTTGCTGGTGATGACCGCGACACCAATCCCGCGCACCGCCGCCATGGTGGTCTTTGGTGATCTTGACCGTTCGGTACTCGACGAGATGCCCCGGGGCCGACTACCGATCGTCACACGCTGGGCGAGGGACGACGAGGCGCTCGCGCAGTGTTGGCGCCACGTGCGAGACGAAGTGGCCGCCGGTCGTCGAGCCTTCGTGGTCTGCCCCTTGGTTGAAGACTCCGAGCGCATCGAGGCGACGAGTGCCGTCGAGGAGCGGACCCGGCTCGC
>JAJXXA010000145.1 GCA_021781335.1 Actinomycetes bacterium | reverse complement strand
GCTCGTGTCGCGGGCGCCTTGGTGGCCTTGGTCGCTTTGGCGGCTTTCGTCGCCTCTTCGGGCTGGACTTCTCGTCGCAGTCCGTCGGCGTCGGCGCGTCGGCGAATCCGGTCCGCCTGGGCGTCTTCGATCGACGCCGATGGACTCGTGGCACCAATGCCTAGTTTTTGGGCGAGCGCGAGCAACTCTTTGCTCGTTAGACCGAGTTCCTTGGAGAGCTCGTGTACCCGGATCTTCTTCTGCGCCAAAACGTTCCCTTAATTCATGTGTTCGCACTACCTGCGAACACAGTTGTCTATTCTTTCACAACTGCAGCCAATTCCTGACCGACCAGCTTCTCGCGCAGGGCAACCATGTCACTGGCGCTCACCGCGTGGCGAAGAGCCCGGGCAACCTGTCCAACCTGTAAAGCCGCACCACACGTGGTATTTGCACACAACCACAGTCCCCGTCCGGGCCCGCGTCCGAGATACCACTGCCCCTCGGGGGTCCTTCCAGCTCGAACCAACTCGCTGTCAACTCGTCGAGAGCGGCACACTACGCACGTACGAACCGGTGTTATGCCTCGTCCTCCTCGGCTGGCACAACGTCGGGTTCGATCACTGCGATCAGTTCATCGACGTCACCTTCGGCGTCGGTGATGACCACATCATCAACGAGCGCGGTCACATTACCGTGCTCGTCTAGGGTCTCGACCATCTTCTCGTCGGCCACGACGTCCCCGTCGGTCCAGACCTCTTCGACGACCTCGTCCTCTTGTCCCTCGTTCTCGGACCTGATGTCGATACGCCATCCGGTCAGTCGCGCCGCGAGACGGGCGTTCTGGCCCTCTTTGCCGATCGCGAGCGAGAGTTGCTGGTCGTGCACGATGACCGTCGCGATGCCCTCCTCCTCATTCAGCTGCACCTCGCGCACGCGCGCGGGCTGAAGGGCCGCCATGATGAACTCGATGGGGTCATCGCTGTAGGGCACGACGTCGATCCGCTCACTTCGCAGTTCGTTGGTGATGTTTCGAACCCGCGAGCCCCGCGCTCCAACGCACGCCCCTACGGGGTCGACCATCGTGTCGTTCGACGCCACCGCGATCTTGCTGCGGTGACCGGGTTCGCGAGCGAGCGCCTTGATCTCCACGATGCCGTTGGCGATTTCGGGTACTTCGATCTCGAACAACTTCGCCACCAACGCGGGGTGGGTGCGACTCACGACGATCTGGGGTCCCTTGTTGGTCTTTCGAACCTCAACGATGTAGACCTTGATGCGCGCACCGTGCTCATAACGCTCAAAGGCGATCTGCTCGGCTTGGGGCAGCAGCGCCTCGACGCGCCCGAGGTCGAGCAGGGTGTAGCGATTGTCGTTCTGCTGGACGGTGCCCGAGACAATGTCGCCTTCGCGGTTCGCGAACTCCTCGTACATCTGTCGACGCTGGATGTCGCGAATGAGCTGCATCAGCACCTGCTTCGCGGTTTGAGCGGCGATACGACCGAAGTCCTCGGGCGTTGCGTCCCACTCACGTGTGACGTTGCCGTCGAGGTCGAGTTCGAGGCCCCAGACCTTGATCTCACCGGTCTCAGGGTTGATCTCGACTTCCGCATCCTCTGCGGAGTCGGGGCGACGCTTATAGGCCGCGAGCAGTGCGTTCGCCAGCGCGATGAGCAACTCCCCCTCGTCGATGTTCTGGTCTCGTGCGATCTGTCCCAGGGCTTCAAGAAATTCGAAGTTCGCCATGATTAACCTTTCTTGCTCGTCGGTGAAGACTTTTTCGTGCGCGCCGGCGTATCTTTCGCGCGCGCCGCAGACGGCTTGCCGCGAGAGGGCGTGGGCTTGGCCTCGCCACCCCACTTGAAGACCGTGCGTGCGCGTTCGACGTTCTCTATCAGCACCCGCACGAGGCCGTGCTGCGCGTCGTCCAGGGTGACCGAGGTCGCGTCGGCGCTGACGACGGGACCCTCGAGGCGACGAGTCGGTTCGTTCTCACATAATTCGCGAAGGGTCACGACCTCACCAACGGTGGAGGCGAAGTGGGCCGGGGTCCTCAAGCGACGCTCGAGCCCGGGGCTCGCGACGTCCAGGGTGTAGTGACCGGGAATGGGGTCGTTCTCGTCGAGCCACTCAGAAATTGTCCGATTCGCCTTGGTGAGCAACTCGAGGTCGACCCCGCCGTCCTTGGTCACGGTGACACTGAGGGTGCCCCTGGCCAGTTCGAGGTCGTAGAGATCAAGCCCTAGGTTGGAAAGGAGCTGGCGTAGTGGGGTCTCTAAATCCATGGCCATCACGCTCCTCTCTGTGTCTACGAGCGTTCAGACAATGAGAAAGCGCGGGCCCGAGGCCCGCGCTTAAACGAGTCCAAACGTCCTTTGCGGACTGTCGGGAACGATTGTATCAGTTTTAGCGCTCATTGACAATCGGACGTGACCGGATAAATCGACATCATCTGGCTGAAATTGTCAGTGAAACGGTATGAAACTAGTACGACTTGGCCACGATACACAAGAGGTCGGGTTCGAGCTCGCTCTCAGGAATCGACCCGTCCGCGCGCTGGAGACATCGTATCGTAAGCGCCTGGGCGTTGAGCTCGGCCTCTTCGGAGTCACCCACGAGGTCCCAGGACAGCCGCGCAAAGCCGGTTTGTGCGACATCGATCGCCTGGACCACCGAGGCCACATCACAGGTATTGGCGTCGCGGTGGTCCTTCGCGCGCGCGTAGAGGTCCGCTTGCATCTGCTCAAGGATCTGGGGGGTCTCGTGCGCGAGAGCCGACAGCGACAGGGTCAACTTCTGCGCGTTGTCACGACGAACGACCGACACCACCCCCTCGGCGAGGTCGCGCGGTCCCACCTCGACGCGCAGCGGCACACCCTTGATCTCCCAGTCCGTGAGACGACGTCCGAAACTGCCACGACCGCGATCGAGTTGGACCCGGACGCCGGCGGCCTTCAGGTCCGCGACGAGCGTCGCACACGCGTCGTTCACCGCCGGTTCATCGCGTACACCGATCACGACCACCTGGATGGGCGCCACGCGTGGTGGCAACACGAGCCCGCGGTCATCACCGTGGGCCATGATGAGTCCTCCCACCAGTCGCGTCGAGGAACCCCACGAGGTCGTGTAACACAGTTGCGCCTGGCCCTCCTCGCTCTGATAGTAGATGTCGAAGGCCTTGGCGAAGTTCTGACCGAGCTCGTGACTCGTCGCCATCTGCAAGGCTTTGCCGTCACGCATCATCCCCTCGCAGGTCATCGTGTTTCGCGCGCCCGCGAAGCGCTCGCGCGGTGGCTTGATGCCGAGGAACGTGGGCACCGCGAGCACCTCGTTCAGAAAGTCTTCGTAGACCTCGGTATGGATCTTGAGCGCGTAGGCCGCGGCGTCTTCGAGCGTGGCGTGCGCGGTGTGTCCTTCTTGCCAGAGGAACTCCGAGGATCGAAGGAACAGGCGTGGTCGAAGTTCCCAGCGCACGACGTTCGCCCACTGATTCAACAACAGCGGCAGGTCCCGATAGCTTTGGATCCACTTGGCCATGAATTCGCCGATCACCGTCTCTGAGGTTGGTCGCACGACGATCGGCTCGGCGAGTTGTTCGCCGCCCGCGTGGGTGACGACCGCTAATTCGGGGCTGAAACCCTCGACGTGCTCGGCTTCTTTTGAGAGATAGCTCTCGGGGATGAAGAGCGGGAAGTACGCGTTCTGGGCGCCCGCCGCCTTGATGCGGGCGTCTATCTCGCCCTGGATGCGCTCCCAAATGGCGTAGCCGTAGGGACGGATGACCATGGTGCCGCGCACGGGGCCGTTGTCGGCCATTTCGGCCTTCGCGACGACGTCTTGATACCAGCGCGGGAAGTCCTCGGCTTGTGGGGTGAGGACATTCTGGGTTGCCACAGTGCTCCTTTGATTCGTTGCGCCAGCCTAGCCAAGCCTCAGATCAGCTCTGTGTGCGGTGACGGATCTGCTCGATGCGCTGGGCGGCGTGATTGGCGTCGGCGCCCTTCGCGTCGAGCAGCAACGCGCGGTCGGCCGCCGCTTCGGCTTCGGCGCCCAGGTCTCTCGCGGCGAGACGTGCAGCCACTCCTTCGGCGGCGATCTTCTTCGCTTCGTCGACGAGCGCTTGGACCATCTCGTCTTCGGGCACGACTCGAACGATCTGGCCCTGGATGAACAGGTGCCCGCGCTTCTTACCCGCCGCGATGCCCAGATCCGCGTGACGCGCCTCGCCGGGTCCATTGACGACACAACCCATCACGGCGACCTGGATCGGCAACTTCAATTCAGCGAGCGCGGCCTGGGCCTCGTTGGCCACCTTGATCACATCGACTTCGGCTCGCCCACAACTCGGACAGGCAATGAGGTCGAGACCTTTGCGCTCGCGAAGTCCGAGGGCTTCCAGCAGTTGGCGACCGGCGCGGGCCTCTTCGACCGGGTCTGCGGTGAGCGAATAGCGAAGCGTGTCGCCGATGCCTTCGGCGAGAAGGGTCGCGATGCCCGCCGTCCCCTTCAACAGGCCCCCCGGCAACGGGCCCGCCTCGGTGACACCCAAGTGCAACGGGTGATCGAAGGTCGACGACGCCAAGCGGTAGGCGGCGATCATCGTCGCGACCGAAGAGGCCTTCACCGAGATCTTGACGTCGGAGAACCCGACCTCTTCGAAGTAGGCCAATTCAATGCGCGCGGACTCAACGAGCGCCTCGGGTGTCGCCCCGCCGAATCGCTCATAGATGTCGGGGTGCAGACTGCCCGCGTTCACGCCAATACGAATTGGCACGCCGCGGTCGCGCGCTTCTGCGGCCACCAGTTTGATCTCTTGTGGCTTTCGAAGGTTCCCCGGGTTGAGGCGCAGACCCTGGACCCCCGCTTCGAGGGCGGCGAGGGCCATTTCAACATGGAAGTGGATGTCAGCGACGATCGGCACGGGTGAGCGCGGCACGATCTGGGCGAGACCCTCGGCGGCCGCGCGCTCGTTGCAGGTGCAGCGCACGATGTCAGCACCCGCGCCGGCCAGCGCGTAGATCTGCTCGAGGGTCGCGTCGACGTTGGCGGTCTTGGTGGTCGTCATTGATTGGACCGAGATGGGGGCGTCCCCACCCACCTTGACTGATCCAACGGCGATCTGGCGGGTGATGCGACGGGGGCTTAGGGCACTGGCGGTTACGTCCACGCTTCTATTCTGCCGTGCCCGAGAGGACCCCCGTGCGCCTAGTGGAACGGATTCGCAATGGGATGCGCAATATCAAGGTAGAGCGTGCTTGCGAACAAGACCAACAACACACTCATGAAGGCGTAGACGAAGGGCGCGAGCAAGTTCACGTTGGCCTGATAGCGCGCACCTCGTCGGCTACGCAGCCGCTCGTACGTGGCAATGGCGACGTAGCCGCCATCGAGGGGCAACATCGGCAGCATGTTCAAAAGGCCGACGAAGATGTTCACCGTCATGAGGATTTCGAGCAGGACCGCCGGCCCGGACTGGGCGCCTTGAACCGCTATACGCACCACCCCCACGATCGACTCTGGACGTGTGGACTGGGCTACCGGGTTGTTCGCCGCCGACGGCGAAGTCACCTGGTGGAACAGGCTGGAGAATTCGCTCGGGGAAAAGACGTGGACCATCGCGTGCGCTGCGGCGGCGATGGTCGAGCCGATCTGGGTGAAGGAGGTCGGAATCGCCCCGTACCACGACGATCGAACGGTCTGCTCGCCGAGTTCCACGCCGAGCAGGCCCTCGGGCGTGGACGTTGTGTTGATCCGCTGGCCGTTCACCGTCAGCTTCTGATCGTTCACGGGCGTCGCATGAAGCGTCAGGTCGTGCCCGTCACGCAGCACCTTCAACGTCACTGTCTTGCCGGGACTGTCGTGCACCACGTTCACAAGGACGTTCGCACTCGAGACGACGTGGCCGTTGACCGTGAGTATCCGGTCGCCCACGCGAAGCCCGGCCACTTGGGCCGCGTTCTTCGCGTATCCGTCCCAGTGCGAGAAAGCAGAGATGCCGATCGCGCTCGACGAGGGAAGCCCGATGAAGGCGAGCGAGGCCCACGCGAGTACGAACGCCATCACCAGGTGCATGAACGAACCCGCCGACGCGAAGATCACCTTTCGTGGGTAACTCGCAGAGCGGTACGTGCGCGATTCCAACTCGGGGGCGATGTCGTCACCCCACCCCATCCCGGGAACCTTCACGTAGCCGCCCAGAAGAAAAGCCCGTACGCCGTAGCGGGTCTCGCCGAAGGTTCGTGACCAGATGACCGGACCGAAGCCCACGAAGAAATCGGTGACCTGCATGCCGGCGCGCTTGGCGGTGATGAAGTGACCGAATTCGTGCCCCATCACCATGAAGATGATCGCGCCGATCACGACGGGAAGCGCCCAGCCACCCCACATGCTCAAGAGCACCACCAGTGCAGTGACCCCGACCACGAGTGTCACCAGTGATCGAAGATCCGAAGAACGGGTTGAAGCCATCAGGGAGTGACCATACCGTGCGCGAGTCGTCGAGCAGTCGCGTCATTGGCAAAGAGCGACTCGAGCGAATCGAGCGGGTCATCCTCGTACTGGTCCATCACTTGAGCGACCACGGGGACGATCTTCGACCAGGGGATCTGATCGTTGAGGAACGCCTCGACCGCGATCTCGTTCGCGGCCGACAACCACGCGGGCGCCGCGCCACCGCGACGCGCGGCCTCATAAGCGAGGTCGAGGGCGCCAAAGACTTCGCGATCCGGTGGCTCGAATTCAAGGCCGAAGGACTTGGTGAAGTCCAGGCGCCCCCAGCCGTGCGCGAGGCGCTCGGGCGAGCCAATGCAGTACGCGATCGGCAGCCTCATGTCGGGCTCGGACAACTGCGCGATCACGGCTCCGTCCACGTACTCGACCATCGAGTGCACGATCGACTGGGGGTGGACCACGATGTCAACGCGTTGCGCCTCGATATCAAAGAGCGCCGACGCCTCGAGGACCTCGAGCCCCTTGTTCATGAGTGTCGACGAGTCGATGGTGATCTTGGGGCCCATGGACCAGGTCGGGTGTTGGAGCGCGTCGCTCTTGGTCACTCGCGCCAGGCGCTCTTTGGACCAACCGCGAAAGGGCCCACCGGACGCGGTCAGCAGGAGGCGTCGAACATCCGGATGTCCCGGTGCGCTGGAGGATCCGGCGAGACACTGGTGAATCGCACAATGCTCTGAATCAATGGGAAGTATCTGCGCGCCGGGCGTGGCGCGCACCTTCGCGACGAGCGGTGCGGCGGCGATGAGTGATTCCTTGTTCGCCAACGCCAAACGGCGTCCCGCCTCAAGCGCGCCGATAGTGACCGGAAGACCCGCGAAGCCTACGACCGCGTTCACGACCACGTCCGCGCAGCGCGCGAGTTCGCTGAGCCCCGACGAACCCACCACGATCTCGACGTGCGCGCCGACCATGTCAGCAAGCGCGCGTCGATCCTCCTCGCACACAACCCCGACCCGCGAGACGCCGAACTCTTTGGCGATCGCCGCGAGCTCGCTCAATCGCTGGCCGCCCGAGATGGCGATCAGTTCGAACGCGCCGGGTTCGCGGCGTAGGACATCGAGGGTCTGGGTGCCGATCGATCCTGTCGCACCCAAGAGCGCCACGGTGCGGCGCGGCGTGGACATCGTTAGCCCAGTTTGAGGACGTGAGCGAGGTAGTACACGGTCGGTAGCGCGAAGAGTAGACCATCCACCCGATCGA
Organism: Actinomycetes bacterium; assembly: GCA_021781335.1. Lineage (GTDB taxonomy): Bacteria > Actinomycetota > Acidimicrobiia > Acidimicrobiales > RAAP-2 > RAAP-2. The sequence goes on along the minus strand of JAJXXA010000145.1, from coordinate 1,043 downwards.
GCATGCCGCCGTGGCCAGGTAGCAAGGTCCCCAGATCCTTCACACCCAGCGTGCGCTTGACCATTGACTCAAAGAGATCACCCAGCGGGGCCACGATCGCAATGGCGACCGCAACTTCTAGACCATGGGTCCTCGTCCAAGGACTGATGAGGGGCAGGATGAATGCGCCGGCGACGAGGGTCACGATGGTGCCACCGATCAGCCCTTCGATTGTCTTGTTGGGCGAAAGAGACCGGTTGAGGGGACGCTTGCCGAGCCAGCGCCCGACGAACAACGCACCCGAATCGTTAGCGACCGTGAGCACGATTGCACCGACCAGATAGGCCAAGCCGTGCTTGTCGGGAAACGACATCGGAGAAATCAAGAGCAGGGCGTACGAACCGAGCACGCCCACCCAGGCGTACACGAAGATCGTCGCGCCAATGCCGTCGAGCACGTCGATCTTCTTCTCGGCGTTCAGGTACCAGATGAAACCAAAGATCACGAGTAGGACCGTGACCGCACCGATCGCGCCGGTCCCCTTGTTGTAGGCCGCCACGCCAACGGTCAGTACCGCAACGATGCCCAGAATCGTCGCGGGATGGGCCCCAACGATGCGAAAACCCGCGTACGCCTCGGCGGCCGCGAGACCGAGTGCGAGCAGCACCATCACCGCGACGGGCAAGGTTCCCGCAAGAAATACGCCAAAGACGACCGCGGCGAGAAGGATGCCGGTGAACGTCGCGAGCGAGACACTTCGCTGGCTGCTTTGGCGAACCGCTCGGCCCGCGAGTGGGTTCGCTTCAACACTTCGACGAGTGCGCGCGACGCGCGCGGGTTCGGGCTCGGGTCGCGGAGACTCTTCGAGAACGGCTTCTTCTTCGAGCACGTCCTCGGTCATCGAGAACTCCCAGGGTCGAGCCGCCTCTTCTCTCGTCTCACTCGCCAGAATCGACGCATCGAATTGGTCTTCGTGCGCTACCCAGTCGGCTTCACCTTCTCGCCACGCGGGTGCCGGGATCGCCGCCCAAGGATCGTCGCTCTGGGCGGCTTCGCGCGCCACA
>JAJXXA010000112.1 GCA_021781335.1 Actinomycetes bacterium | reverse complement strand
GGTTTACGATATTTTTAGGTTTGACCAGTTGCCGTGTGACACCTGGCTGTAAAGGTTGGAACGTGGCGCGAAAGTATCTGCGAGTACCCGAACTAGTCGTGGGGTTCGACACCGAGACAACGGGTCTAGACGTCACCTCAGAACGGGCGATTTCCTACGGTTTTTGCGCCTACCGTTACGGTCGCCTCGAATGGAGCGAGCACTTCTTCGTCCTACCGGACCGACCCATTGCGCCCGCGGCGCAGCGCGTCCACGGCCTCTCGCTCGACTCGATTGAACAGAAGCGTTCGACGCACCACGTCTACAGCGTCGAAGGCGGGCTGGTCCGTGCTGCTGAGATCTTGCGGAGTTATCAGCACCAAGGTGCGTATTTCGTGGGTGCCAACGTTGTGCGCTTCGACATTGAAATGTTTCGCCGCAGCTATCACTCGGTCATCGGTAAGAGTCTCGATGATGACTCGCTCGACGTCTCGTTGCTCCAGGTGATCGACGTCATCGAGCACGACTGGGCGATTGAACCGAGCCGTGACGAACGTCCCCGTCGCGGACTCGAGCAACTCTGTCTCTACTACGGCATCGAGCCGGGGGGGCACGACGCATTAGGCGACGCGCGCGCCACCGTCGAGGTGTTCTTCGAGCAGGTGTTGCGCAACAACCGCGGACAAGCGGTCCTCCCGCTCGAAGTGTCGCCTCCATCTCTCTCTGTTGTCAATAAGACGTGATGCGTGACGTCGAAAGAAGACGAAGGTGAATTTCGAGGGGTCACTCCAGGTAGTCCATTACTGACATCCCTCGCGCACGAAGCACGTAGAGACGACGTGACACGGACCGTTTCGTCGGGACCTTCGATGACGAGGGAACACGGAGGTAGCGTGAACTGCAGTGCCGCCGCACCTAGAATTGGCAGGTGCCCGAAGCTAATCGTCGCGGTGATATGAGCGCGAGGTCGGTGCCGGTTGCGAATGGCGATCGCCTACGAGCGCTCGGCGAAAGAATCAACCAGGAGCGCCGAGGGCCGACGCGCGCGCGTCGAGCATCGCGGAGCCGTTCTCGCACGTGGCTCTTTAGAAGTCTCATCGCGCTGGGTCTCGTGGTCGTTCTCATCGTCGGCGGCGTGGTCGCTGACTACTACTACCTCGGATCGCTCGTTCATCGAAGGGTGGTGAAGAGTCTTCAGTCGGTTGGTTCGACCGAGAACATTCTTCTCATCGGTTCAACTACGAGGTGCGGCCTCGCAGTGCAGAACGCCGCATACGGACTCTGTTCGCAAGGTGTCACCGGTGTCAACAGCGATATCGTCATGATCGTCCACCTGAACCCGACGACCGGAGCGGTCTCCCTGCTCTCGATCCCACGCGACCTGTTCGTTCCCAACGCACGAATCATCGGCGCGAACAAGATCGACGCAGCTCTCTACGAGGGCCCCAGTCAGTTGGTCACGGCCATTGAAGAAGACTTCGCCATTCCAATCAATCACTACGTTGAACTGAATTTCGACACCTTCGCCAACGTCGTCGACGCCATTGGCGGGGTCTACATGTACTTCCCGGTGCCGATCTACGACAAGGAGTCCGGACTTAACATCGAGCGACCAGGGTGCTACCTGTTGAACGGTGTTCGCTCGCTGCAGGTGGTGCGTGCAAGGCACCTGCAGATTCAACCCAACCCGTCGAATCACCAGCCCTCAACGTGGCCCCAGGAAGGACTCTCGGACCTCGCGCGGATCCGCCGGACCCACGAATTCCTTCGAGTGATCGCCTCAAAGTTGGCCGCACGCGGACTCGGAAACCCGATCACCGACCAGGGGATTGCGACGTCGGTACTTCCGAACTTGACGGTGGACTCAGGATTCAGTGAATCGCACATGGTGAGCCTTGCGCAGCGCTTTGCCCACACGAACATCAACAAGATCCTTCAACTGACCTATCCGCTGATCCAGGTCGAGACCGGCTCGTACCTGTACCAGGGCTATTACTACGGCGATGTGGCGTTTCCGGTCCAGCCCAATGGCCTTTCGACCATCGATCAAGTCCTGGGCATCACGAACGGCACAAACGCATTCACGGGGACGGCACTGCCCAAGTCGAGCAGTTTCCCCTTGGCGATCGTGAACGCATCGGGAACTGCCTCACAGTCACAGAGCGTTACCACCGCGCTGCGCGCAAAAGGCTTTCGCATCTCTTCAAGTACCGCGGGCACACCCGTGGGTAAGGTGGGAGAGACCGTTGTCTGGTACGGAGGACCTCGACCTCCAGCATCTTCTAACTGGACCAGTCCGGGACTCGCCGCCGCCCAAACGGTGCTCGCGCAACTCGAGGGCCCCGCGATCCTCGGTTACAACCCGTCGGCGGTCACGCCCGGATCGTTGGTGACCCTCCAGATTGGTACTGGACTCACGGTTCGACCCACGGCAACAGCGCCTACGCATTCCAAGACCAAGAAGACCCAAACGGGAACACCCTCATCGAGTTCCTCGACGGCGGTCGCTTTTGATCCGCCCGGTGTGAAATCCAGCGCTTACTTCAGCGCACCGAGTCTCGTGAATCAAGCACTGGAACCCTATGACCCTCGCGCGTGCAACTTGACGCACAACGGACCAGCACCCACGAGTCCCACGACCACAAGCAAGGTCACCGCGGGTAGCGGCGCGGGCTGAGATCGAGCGCCCTCTTCTCGCACTGTGAGCTTTTGACTGATTGTGTTTGCCATTTCTGCCGCGAGGTTCGTCGGCAACTTCTCGAGTGGTAAGGTTGAACCCTTAGGGGCCGTTGGCGCAGTCTGGTAGCGCACTTGCATGACACGCAAGGGGTCACAGGTTCAAGTCCTGTACGGCCCACCACTATTTCACCTCATCAGAGGTACTTTATTTTTTCAACATTTTCCGTTTTCCCGCTTCTTGCGACCGTTGTCAGCAACGGTGTCATCAACGCGAAAGCGGGTTTGAAATGGCGGGATCCAGAGGCAATGGCGAGGGTTCGATCTACCAACGATCGTCCGATGGAAGGTGGTTGGGGGTACTCTCCCTCGGTTACGGACCGGATGGACGACCGCGTAGAAAGACGGTCAGCGCGAAGACGCGTGGCGAACTGGTCAAGAAACTGAAGGAGTTGCAGCGCCACCTCGACGATGGCATTCCGCTTCCCGACACGACGCTCACCGTCTCGCAGCTCTTCAACAGTTGGTACGAGGACGTGCTGCGTCACCAAGTGGCACCGAGCGCGTCGAGCAACTACAAGCGGATCTTCGATCACCACATCATCCCGACCCTGGGTCGCAGATTGGTGGCAAATCTATCGGCCGCCGATGTCGACCGATTGATTTCTCAGAAGCTCGATAGCGGTCTCTCGGTTTCTACGGTCCAGCGAATTCGCTTCGTGTTCGCTCAAGCCATCGATCAAGGTATTAGGTGGGGGAGCGTGACGCGCAACGTTGCGAGACTGTCGAGGGCTCCGAAGGCAGTGCGGAAAGAAGGTAGGACGTTGACGCCCGAGGAAGCCCGACTCCTCCTCGACGCTCTGAAGGGACACCGACACGAGGTCCTGTACTCGCTGATGCTCTCGACGGGACTGCGTCGCGGCGAGGCACTCGGACTTAAGTGGCAGGACTACGACGAGAAGGCCGGCGTGATCTCGATTCGTCGGCAACTCAAGCTCGAAGGCGGGAAGCTCATTACGTCGGACACTAAGACCGCGCGCAGTCGACGTTCGATAAATCTTCCCGCTCAGATTGTCGCCAAGCTTCAAGTTCATCGTCGCCAGCAGGAACTCGCCGCGACGACACTTCCTCCGGAATGGGTGCCGACTGACTACATATTCACTTCACTTGTCGGCGGACCGCTGGACCCGAGGAACTTGAATCGCGACTTCCATGACGTCTGTGATGAAGCGGGACTGGGACACTGGCACCCGCACGAACTTCGCCACTCGGCAGCAAGTTTGATGCTGGCTCAGGGTGTCAAGTTGCAGGTCGTCAGTGAGGTTCTTGGTCACGCGTCGATCCGTATGACCGCTGACGTCTATGGACACATCCTGGCGCCAGACCGCGAAGCTGCGGCTGAGGCGATGAACAGCGTGCTTTGGGATCAATAGTTGGTGATCGCTCGGCGCTCTTTGTCGAAGTCCTGGTCCCTGACGAGTCGCTCCACGAACTCCGCCAGTGAACTACGAACGATCAAACGACGTCGTCCGATCTTCACACTGGTAACGGCGTGACTCATGACGAGATCGAAGAATCGCGTTCGTCCGATCCCGAGAATCGCCGCTGCTTGTTCCACGCTGACCAGCAGACTCAAGTTGCTCGCCAGTTCGTTCGTGACTGTTCGGATTTCAGTTTCGACTTGACTTTCTACAGTTCCAATGTCAATGGGTAGTCGCATGGTGCCCCTTACAGAGGAGCGATAGTTTCGCCCTCTATAAGACACGCCACTTTTCCGGGCACTTTTCGCACAACAATTTGGTCGAGCGAACCAAGTATTTTCGAAACCCTATATATTTCCCCGATTGTGATTATCAGCCAGTGAGCCCGATCGGCCGACTTGGCGCTTCGCGCCCGTCGTCCTCGGGCCCTTGAGATTTTGATGACAAGGAGATTGAAAGACAAGGCGTGATGAACTCAACTATGCGTCAAACAAGAGGCGCTTTGTCGCCGAAGACGTGCAATCATTACGGGCATTATGTCAAATCAATTAATGAGCCATTCATGTCGTGTTGGTGATTTCCGATATGAGTCTGATGAGCCACCCGAGCGCAGCGATAGTATTCCGCTGAAGCTCGAACCCTGGCTGTCCGCCATACTTCAATCGGAGCATCTCTCGCTTCTGGTTGGAAACGGACTCACAACAGCTGCTACATTCCTCGCGGGCGGTAAAGCCCCTTCGATGGCAAGTGAGCTGACGATTTCCGATGAAACTCTCAACACGCGGTTTAACGCTGAGGTGATTGAGAGCGCCGAGAAACTAGGGAGAGGCTCCCCAAACATTGAGGATTACTTGAGGGTTGCAATTGCACTCGAGGCAGGCCTGCGGATTGCAGGCGATGACCGCGCCAGTCTCGTCGCTGAAGCGATTCAGAGTGCTCTATCACATTTGATTTCGTCAATACTTGCAGCGGAAAGTGCGATACGAGGAGGTGAATCGCCAGAAATAGATTCCAAATCTGGTCTAACCCCAGTGGGATATCTCGTATCGCTTCTACTTACCTTCGCAAGTCGAACACCGAATCGTGACCGCTTACACGTGTTCACCACTAACTACGACAGAGTGATCGAGTTCACCTGCGAAGTCTCAGGGATCAGAATCATTGATCGATTTGTGGGCACCCTTAGTCCTCGCTTCCGTGCTTCTCGAATGGACATAGATCTTCACTACAACCCTCCAGGCGTTCACGGTGAACCGCGATTTCTTGAAGGTGTGATACGGGTTACGAAGCTGCACGGCTCCGTTGACTGGAAATTTGAAGATGTGGGAATCGTACGAGTTCCAATTGAATTCGGATCCCACGTTAAGCCCAACTCCGAAAGTGTGTTGATCTACCCGAACGCTTCTAAGGATCAGGAGACCTCCTATTATCCGTATGCTGAGTTGTTCCGAGATTTCTCGGCATCTGCTTGTCGACCAAACAGCGTTGTTGTTACATATGGATACGGATTTGGAGATGACCACATCAACCGAATACTGGCCGACATGCTGACTATCCCCTCAACACATCTTCTGATTGTGAGCTACGACGATGCAGGAGGAAAGATAGAGAGATTCTTACAATCGAATGCGAATTCATCACAAATTAGCTTTCTGATCGGCTCACATTTTGCTGATCTGCAGACTCTCGTCGACAATTACCTTCCAAAGCCTGCGATTGATGACATCACCTGGCGACGGGCATCTCTGCTACGGAACCGAGCAACCCCTGGCGGAATGGCTTCACCGATGGAAGCAGAGGTCGACTTTGACCACAGTGTCTGAATTTCGAGCCGGACTCGTAATAGGTACGGTTCAGTCGGTGAGTGCCGAAGTTCTTGAAGTCAAACTCGATTCTGATGCTCCCCATGGCACCGCTCTGAATGCACGAGAACTAATTCGATTTCCTCGAATTAACGGACTCGTAATTGTTCCTTCAGAAACAGGAGATGTAATCGGACTGATCACTTGGATTGGCGTAATGCCAACTTCAAACAATTCTAAAGTCGAGAGTCGTGGGCTAATAGAACTTCCTGCATCTGAACGCCGCATGCGTGTGGTACCTCTTGGCACGGTTGGTGCAAACACTGCGGGACTGCTTGTAGTAGCTCGCGGCGTACTGCTCTTTCCTACAGTTGGTGATCCGGTACTCTTGCCGACAATTCAGCAAGTTAAGGCACTAGCTCACACTCTCCACACAGATTCGTCGATAGTCATTGGAACTTCGTCACTGACCGGTGGTGCGGACGTTACGGTCGAAATCGACCGCATGTTCGGAAGACATCTTGCAATTTTGGGAAACACTGGAAGTGGGAAGTCGTGTTCTGCAACATTGCTCATTCGAAAGGCAATATCTAAAGCTGGGGAGTCTGGTGTAACGAATCCGCGGGTTCGCTTCATAATTCTCGACACCAATGGTGAGTATTCTCAATCGTTTAATGACCTTTGCGTGACACCACGGAAGTTCGCTGTTGAAGGGTCGACCGCCGGACTTGAATCTTTTCGTGTACCGGGATGGATATGGAATTCTACGGAGTGGATTGCCTTCACGGGTGCGAGCCCCGGTGCCCAGGCTCCATTTCTGCGAAAGGCTTTGCAACAAGTTCGATCACGGAGTGGGATTGCAGACCCACGTCACAGGATCATCGCTGGAAAGATCGGATACTTCCATACACAATTGAGGCTTAGATCTGTCGGGATGAACCCTGTCGATTTTGGAGGAAAGCAAGACTCAGGAACAGTGCTAGACGCGCTTGGCAACGCCGCACGTTTCTTGAGAGATGAGTCTGGCTCAAACCTGGACGTGCTCTTGGGGCGCATTTCGACCGAATGCGCCAATTCACGATCGAGTCACTTCTCCCGTGGCTATTGGGGATTGATTCCATTAGAGACTTGGAAACTGCTTGAGGGCATCACCAGAGAAGTCTTGGATGAATGTGGCTCCGCGAGTCCCGAGAGTGCAATTCACGAAGACGATCCGATTCCATTTCGAGTTGAGGAGTTAGCGGACCTAATAGAACTCCTTGCACTTGAGGATTCAAACAACGGGAGCCAAGCGTGGGTCGCACCGCTCGTGTTCAGACTTCGGACGCTTCTTCACGATCACCGAATTCAGTCCGTCGCCGGAGACGCCGCCATCGACTCCGACCTTGCGGGATGGTTGGATACTTTACTTGGCGAAACTACAGGCTCCGCTGTGTCGATCATTGACCTGTCGCTGGTTCCGTTGCCGGTGCTTCACATCGTTGTTGCGGTCCTTGGTCGAGTTGTTCTTGAAGCGCTCGAACGGTACCGGAAAGAGACTGGAACAACTATTCCAACCGTTCTGGTTGCCGAAGAAGCGCACACGTTCCTAAATAGAAGAAGCGGCGGGCGAAGTGATGACGGAATGCTCACACCAAGCGATCTGTGCCGTGAAATGTTTGAGCGCATTGCTCGTGAAGGAAGAAAATTTGGACTCTCTCTCGTTGTGACTTCTCAGCGACCTTCCGAGTTGTCTGAGACCGTACTCTCGCAATGCAATACATTTCTCGTACATCGCATTGTCAATGACCAGGATCAGCTATTGATAAGAAGGATGGTCCCAGATTCTCTTGGGGGTCTTCTTGCAGATCTTCCGGTCCTTCCCTCGAGAAGTGCTTTACTCATGGGTTGGGCAGTAGATCTACCTACGATCGTTCAAGTTGAGGATCTCGACCGTGTATACCGACCAATGTCTGAAGACCCAAGTTTCTTTTCTAACTGGATTGGAGAAGCACCAAAGAGCGCGAGTTGGCCGGACATTGTGGCCACTTGGATTGGTGACAATGGGGAGACCCGTTCGATTGTTGAAGAGCGAACGGACTGACGATGGAAGGTAAATTCCCGACGAATCCCCAAGTGGGTTCTTTGAGCGAATATCCCCTTTTGACCTGCGGGCAAGTCTCAATTTTCCGAAGAAAGTTGATAGTGCCGGATCATTTCAGGTGGGAACCCGTGGCAGTAATTGGGTCAACCCCGATTTGACTTTTATTGGACCTAATCAGGATGACGCCGTCACGGCTAACACGCAAAGCATCCAGAGTCACAATCGGCAGTACAAGTACTTGGTCATAATTACCTCAGTCTTCGTTGGTTGAGACCATGTTCGCAGCAACAACTCTTGAACGGATCAGTGAGGGCAGGTTCGCCTGACGGAGTGGTGGTGGTACCCATAGATGAAAACGTGGCACAAAGTCGTTTTGGACAAATGCGAGCAAATCCCACATGAACGCCGAGACAATCTCACCTCGAAATGGTGACCCGACACCAAACGTCATATAAGGGATGAAAGTCAGATTGGGATCTGCTTCTGGCTGAGGCTCGGCATACTTGACGATGGCAACGATTGCGCCTTTGTCCAATGACCGACGCGTAAAGGTAATTGAGCTCTGTGGAAGAGGTGCTGGGCCGTGAGTCGATGCGAGTTCAACACACGCGGCAGCTACTACCAGCTCACGATGTTTGTCGAAGACGTCAAGATCGTGAATCGCGCCAAGTTTCTTCCCGTCGGCTGTTCCGTTGTATGGCTGCGCAACTTCAATGATCGCCAAGGCTGCCGACGCAACACCTCCCATCACACCAACGGTTCCCCCATTGTTGGGCCTACGTCTGTAAATTGGAAAATGAGTCGCATTGTTGGGGCTGCCTTCATTTGCGATTACCAGTTGCCACGCCAAGTGTTCGAGAGAACTTCGAAGAGCGTGCGCCACCGCCCCAATCTGGGCGCCCCAATATCTTCCGACAGGTGGCGGGTCTACTGCCCTATAAACGTGGTCAAGCCCGCCGCGACAAATTTCTACTGAGTACCGATATTGGCCGCTTTCACGACGATCATCAAATTCGACATCGAGAGCATGTAATTGTTGGGTCGCGAATTCAATTTTGACCTCAACATCATCGAGCGAGGCGCGTTTCAAGCGGTATGGCACTCCTCATTTGCCGAATCAGATACAAACTGAAGGCAAATTGCGGCCACGAGTTCTTCGTTTGTGAGGTGAGGCGCATAGAAAGTTCGCGGGAGACCACCAGGTGAAAATTGACCGTTCCGTTGTGGTGCCAGGTTTACTTTCACTGAATGACTCTTTTCTATGTCCGTATACGCAAGGCTAGGTCCGATTGCGCTCATTTTCCAGGAAATTCAAAATCGGTCGCCCAACCATTGATGGGTTGCCCTTCATCCTCAACCTGATACGTTGAACACATCCCAGAACCTGCGGATGTCGGCCCCGTTGTGGAAAGTTCCTAGTCAAAGGCCCAGATACTGCCTTCACATGGGCAATGGTAAAGAGGGTTGAGTAAGAATGAAGTTCTGTCGCAGTACACTCAGCAAAGACGGAGATTGACCTTATCGCGTGGAGGCCAATATGACTATTGAGGTAACGAACATTCTGACTGCTCCGGACAAAGGACAATCATGGCAGGAGAAGGCGGACCGAGCGAAGGAAGCCCGGGAGACCGCAAAATCGCTGAGGCAGGGGAAGTCACCGGTCTTTCCGATGAATTGGTCGCTGCAGCAGGAAGTGAATTAGTACACCCAACGCAATCTCCGCTTTTTCACGCGGAGAACTCTCTCCGATATGATCGCCAGTCGATCATTCGGGCCTATGAAGGCGCGTTCAATTGTCGGTTGATCGTTCTTTATGACTTCATACTTCCTTACTCCATGAATGTTTTTGAGGAACTTATCTTCGATGCTCAAATAGATCAGGACTTGCACCTTCTACTCGCGACACCTGGTGGTGATGGAGAGACTGCAGTTCGATTGGTTAGGTCGGCACAGGCTAGATGTCGTGAACTTACGGTCATCATTCCTGACCAAGCCAAAAGTGCCGGAACAATTCTCGCACTCGGTGCGCACCAAATATTGATGGGTCCGACAAGTGACTTGGGGCCAATTGACCCCCAACTTCAAGTCTCTGGAAGCGCCGATCTGGTCTCTGCGAAAGACATCCTTGCTGCCCTTGATGCCGCTGAGGCAGCGGTTCAGCGGAACCCAGAGACCTACCCCCTCCATTCCGCGTTGCTTTCCGATGTCACAGCTCTCATGATCCAGCAGGCAAGGTCCGCGCTTGCCCGAAGTGAAGATCTAATGCACGAAGCGTTGAAAAGTAATCCCGATCGTTCCGACGAGGACGTTGTGCTCATGTGTTCTGTCCTGAAGGAGCCATTGATTGACGTGCCTAAGAGCCATGGTGCAATCCTGGGCGAGCAGGATGCGAACGAATTGGGCCTCCCAATTACCTTTGCAGACCCCCAAGGCGACCAGTGGCAATTAATCTGGCGACTCTGGATGAAGTACTGGTCGAACGGCCACAGAATCTACGAGGGTTCCTCCGTATCAAAGACCATCATGCCGTGGAGTGTTCAACAATGACATTCACTCTGAAATGATTGATGTCGGGCGTCTGGATTGGACCTCATTTGGAGAACGAGGTCGTCAGCAACGCCGTCAGCAACGTACGAGAGAAGAATTCTCGCAAGAGCGTAGTTGCATAGGCACGATGCAAATTTTCAGGCGCCGAGTTGGGACGGCAAGGGTGACCCCTTGCATTGCCAGAAAAATATTTGGAATGAATTCCGTCAGCAACGCCGTCAGCAACGCCGACGAATCCTTGCGTTTTTGGACAAGCTTTGACGAACACAAAGTGGTAGAATTGCAGCAGATTTGGACGACAAAAAGGCTCGGTGAACAGGGAATATGGACATGACACGCATGGGGTCAGGAATTGACGTCCTGAGTCAGCCACTCCTGAATTCGCCAGCAGGAGATTGTGCACGTCGGCCGTCGGAACAAGAAACTCAGTATCAACTGGAATTGGCTTGATCTCCAATTGCCAACCCACGCAGGGCCCGTTGCTGCCACAAAAGTTGAACGTTGCCTTGTTCGTCGTGACCGCCGCCACGACAACGCCCGAAAGGTTGGCTCCGTTCAGATTAGCGACAGAGAGATTGCGTTAGCTGGCACCGGGAATCCGAAATTACGTGTTACATCGTGGGCGTAGGATCTGCCAATGGCGCTTCCATCGGCATATTTGACTAGCACGAAGAATACGTCCGCGATATTCCAGGGCATCCAAATGGCTCAGGCTCCTCAGCGATTCACGCAGCGTTTCTTGGAAGGACTCGGATTTCCAAGCGCTAATGATAGGGCAATGATCAATGTCCTAAAGGCGCTCCGTTTCTTGGACGACACCGGAGTTCCACTTAAGCGCTATCACGAGTACCTCGATCAAACCCAGTCTGCGGGTGTGCTCGCAGAGGCAATGAGAGACGCTTACGCCGATTTGTTCAGAGTCAATACACGCGCTAACGACATGTCGATTCAAGAGATTAAGAACAAGATGAAGACATTGTCAGAAGGGCAGTTCTCCGATCGAGTTCTCTTGGCGATGGCAACGACGTTTGCGGCGTTGGCCAAACTTGGTGATTTCACCGAAAGTGCCAAGGCTGCAGTATCGGTCTCAGAAAGCCAAGGGCAAGAATCTGCGATTTCAAGCACTCTGCAGCCGCTGGAGATTCGCGGACTTGTATACAACATCAATCTTCATTTACCTGAGTCCAGAGATCCCGCCGTCTACGACGCGCTTTTCAGAAGCCTTAGAGAGCACCTCACCTGATGAATCAGATCGGGCAACTCTACGAGTTCGTCTATCGCGGCCAACTGGCAGATGAGGCGCTAGACATCGCGGGTCGACCTTCGAGATACTCATCTGATGTTGACCTCGAAGAAGTCGCCGAGACCTTGTCGGTCGATCTCTTCGATCCCGAATTAATGGAACCTGCTCGCCGCATGGCAATCGTGTATCAAGTAATTGCAGCTTTCGAAAACGGAGTAAGAGAGTTTGTACTTAAGGTCCTTGTGGAAGCGCACGGCGACGAGTGGTGGGAAAGAGGCGTCTCAGAGAAGATTCGCAAGTTCGCTGAAAGCCGACGAAAGGACGAAGAGAAGAATCGTTGGCACGGGACTCGCAGCGACGGGCTATTGGGTTACACCGAACTTGGTCACCTAGTCGACATAATGCGAAACAACTGGGAGTGCTTCGAACCATATGTGACAAGGATTGACTGGGCTGCTTCAATATTCGCCGGCATTGAAAGATCGAGAAACGTAATCATGCATAGCGGAGTTCTGGAAATTGAAGATGTAGAGAGATTGGGAATCTATGTTCGAGACTGGATCAAGCAAGTCGGACTCTAGTTTCTCTGGCGGCTGAGCCTCCAGTCAAAGATTGTGTGAGTCGGCTCTCCGAATTGAACCCCTACGCCTTAAGAAACTCCGTCAGTAATGTAGTCGGCAACGCTTGCGACAACTCTGATGCGAATCCTCTCAAAATGCAGCGACCGAATGATATTCGAACTTGGCTGAGCGCGTGTTCAATTATTACCAATTGCATCGCCCGCACGGGGTAGGTGATTTGACTTCGCCTGCGTCCGTCAACGTGACCCCTCGTGGCAATACCTTTTGCGGAAAGTTTTTCGCGCTCGAATCTGCAACAGGAACGGAATGTCAGCAACGGCGTCAGCACCGCGAAACTCGACTTGAGCAACCGGGGACGTGGTGAAAATTCGATCGTGCCTGCGATGCGATGCGATGCGGTGCAACGCGCACGCCTTCGTTCACCAATTGGCTCAGCTGGCCATTAGAGAAGAGGTCACTCAATGCCTCTTCTTGAGGTACCTTGTCACTTGAGGGCTTACGGCGAGGAGCACGAGGCTCACCGTGGCTGCAATGACTATAAGTACCGTTGCCAATGTCGAGGCGGGCCGCAACAAGACCATTCCCAACACTGTGGCGAGCAAGACAATCCTTAAGAACGTCTGATGTCTACCGGTCATCGACATGGCTCACTCCCACCTTCAGCGAATTGCGAAATGATGCTACAAGTAATTCCCTTCGAAATCGGCCTTCACTGACCGGCTGATTCATTTGGGACAACCAAGCCTTTTCTCGACACACTGAACTCGCTCAATCCGTGGAATAGATCGAAACCCCGAGGGCTGCGGCCCAGATGTTTCGCTTCTCGTCAACATAGACGGCGTCAGCAAGCCACACCGCTCCGTGACCTTCGTTCCAGAGCCGGCTCCAAGGCTCTTCGTGCGTCTCGTGTCCGCTTTTAAGAAGTTCGTACATTGATCGGATACGTGAGCTGAGCATGCCAACAAGTTCAGCGCGCTCCTCCTCGCCGAGGCCATACCCTTCGACCAAGGCGGCGAGTCGCTGACCCGCGGCATCGTCGCTGATTGAAGCGCCGGGAGAGAGCGGAACGAAGCCATGGGCGGCGTACGCCAGGTCCCACAGTCTTGATTCGGGCCCGGCACCATCCCAATCGATGAACGTCAGATGAGTGGGCGTGCGAACGAGGTTCCACGGCGCCAGATCGTGGTGACAGACGAGGTCTTCGCCGTCCGGGGCGATAGCGACGTTCCAAATCGCATCCGCAGGGCTAATGAACGTGCTTGACGCATCGTGAAAGCTCCGAATCACTTGACCCACTTCAGCGATGCGTGAAATGTCGAGGTCGGAAGGGTCTGGATCGACGTAGCCTTCTGCGTAGGAAAGCACTTGGCGTCCGGCATCGTCGTATCCCAGCGCTCTGGGGGCCTCTTGGAATCCGACCTCGCGCAAGTGCACCAGGAGGGCGTCCACGCTGGTTGACCACGGCATCGTTGGGCGGCGGACTGTGTCACGGATCCGAACGACCCCGGTGGTTAAATTTCCTGTAAGTGGAATCTCTTCGTTGGGATCTTGATCCACGAGGAACCAGCGTAGGCCCACCTGGGCAACCTGCCGAAGCGGCTCTACTTTCAGATGATTGAACTCGCTGGCGACGTTGTCCGGATCTATTGGACCAGCTACTTCGGCATCGGAAACCAATTGAACACCAATCGAATTCACTCGCCGGCGCAAGGGAGGATCTCGAACTAGTCGGGTCTCCAAGCCAGAAGCTTGCCTTCTGGCTTTACTAGATTACCTCCATGAGCCATGGCCGCATTCTCATTCGTCCCGCGGAGAATAACGATTCTTCTTCGGTCAAATCGTTGGCGAAGTCCCTCGCAACATCGTTCTCGTTTGAAGACAATTCTTTCATTGAGATCTTTAATCGATTACGCGCCGACGAGAATGCTCGGATTCTGGTTTCGATGGACGAACACGGCATAGTCAATGGCTACTTGCTGGGTTTTGTGCATGACACATTCTTTGCGAATGGCGCCGTTGCTTGGATCGAAGAAGTGTATGTCAGCGAGACGGTGAGGCTCAACGGGATCGGACTCGCGTTAGAGCGACATTTCGAAGTTTGGGCGAGAGCACGAGACGCCAAGTTAATCGGCCTTGCAACGCGACGTGCGGCCTCCTTTTATACGGCGATCGGCTACGAAGAATCTGCCGTGTACTTCAGAAAGCTCTTGTAATCTCCCAGAACGTGGATGAACCAATTGACAGGGAGGCCGGCGGTCAACCAGTTCCTGCTTCCCGCGTGAAGGCCGTACGACTGTCAAAGCGGCGAGCTCCTTCATGCCGCACCGAATGGCGAATTCTGCTGCGGACGTAAGTGTCTGAGCTGCGCACGCTGCGAGATTGCGTTGCCTTCGTCATCATCCAAATGCGGCCCAACGAATTCACAGATTTTTTTCGCGGCCAGAAACGAAGTGCACCTCGTTACTATTGAGATTCACGGGTTAGGGCGTCTACCGTGACAGCACCGCAAGAATTCCGGAGCATTGTTTGTCGTCCCCTAGTTCAGTGTCGACAAAGGCAAAGTGCGCGCCACTCAGTGGCGAAACTGATACTGGCTCATGGTGTCAGATTGAACGCTCAGAGTGAAGAACCTGGGCCTGTGTCCTTCTGCATGATCGATGACGTCCACGGATACATCACCGCGCCTGGCCGTGAAGTTGCCGCGCGAGTGCGGCGGTGAGCAATTTTCAAAACCGGCGTTGGCTGTAGCCTGCTGACGTAATCTGCTTCATAGTCCATTGAACGGAGCGCTCATTGAAAAAGGGTGAATCGATTGGCAGTTTGGCGGGCTTTGGTGCGGTGTTGGTGTTGAGCATTGCTCGTATTACTCACTGGACGGATGCGCCATTGAGTACCTATGTGCTTTACACCGTGAAGGCGATTGGAGTCTCTGGATTTCTCGTAGCGATGATATTTCTCTATCGACGCTCAGTTTTGCGGCGCAAGATACGGCGATAGGAGCAAACAGTTGCCTTTGCCAAGTTGACACCATTATCCCCTGATTGACTTTGATCCATTTGCTTATTGATATTCGCGGCAGAAGACTTCATCAAATGAGCACATCATTTCTTATTCCTCGAGACGACACGAACCTCGTCGGGGATATGTGGCCTGGTGATGGACCAACGGTGTTGCTGCTGCACGCTGGAGTAGCCGACCGACGAAGTTGGGAGAAAGTGGCCGCGGAAGTCTCTCAGCACGCCGCGGTGTCGTCCTACGATCGCCGCGGCTTTGGCGAATCTGCACCGGGCACCTCTTCGTTCACGCATCTGGATGATCTGCGAAGTGTGCTTGACCATCTTCGGATTGCCTGGGCGTGGTTGGTGGGAAGCTCTTCCGGCGGGAAACTCGCCTTGGATGCGGCCATTGCAATGCCTGAACGCGTTGCCGGTCTTGTTCTGATTTCTCCAGCTGTGAGTGGAGCGCCACTTCCTGCTCCAGAGCTCGTTGACCCCGAGATGCTTCAAATTGACGAACAGATAGTGCGAGCCGATGAGCGCGGAGACCTGGATGAGGTCAATCGACTGGAGACTCATTTGTGGCTGGACGGACCTCGAGAAGTTGAAGGACGGGTCGTTGGCGCTCCGCGGGAGCTTGCACTCGTCATGAATCGGATTGCCCTCACGAATGAAGTCTCTGAGAATTCAAACCATATGATTGATGCCTGGAGTCGGCTTTCCGAGATTGGTGTGCCGACGACTGTAGCTTGTGGCACTTTTGATGCCAAGCACATCGTCCTCAGGAGTGAAGAACTCGGACAACGAGTTCCAAGGGCGAAATACTTCGCCCTCGACGGGATGGCTCACCTGCCATATCTCGAAAACCCAACGGCCGTGGCCGAGCTGATCATTGGAGCTATCTCCGACCGGGAATGAGCTACGTCAATGTGATATCTGCAATCCGACGCGACAGCTTCGCCGGTGGATGGTCACCGATGGATACCGTCGAACATCCGACTCTGGTACACCAAGTCTCTATTACTAGGAATCGTTACTTAATCCTGGCGTGCCAGTGCATATCGTGCCAACCGTCTGCATGCAGTAACGCACTTCTCATTGTGCCTTCTGGGGCAAATCCCGATCGCGATGCAACACGACACGATGCTGGGTTGGCAACTGAGTGCCCCAATTCCAGGCGGTGAAGACCCAGATCTTCCAGTAGCCATTCGCTGAGCGTGTCTGTCGCGAGTGAGGCCGCTCCAACTCCTCGCGATTGGGGCGCAACCCAGTACCAGACTTCTGCTTCTCCGCCTACGAGATCCACACTGCGCAATCCAACTTGGCCCACGGCGTAGTTGTCCGCCGCATTGGCGATGGCCCAGGAGGCACCGGTCTCGTTCCTCCAAGAATCGTTCCATTTCACTATCAGTTGCTCCGCCTCAAACTCATCAAATGAGTTGAGGTTCCAGCGTTGAATGTCGGGATCAGCGTAGGCAGCGGCGAGAGCTGACACATCACTTTGCGTCCAAGGTCGCAGCACATACTGATTGCCAACGCGAAGAACTGGTTGCGAACGGGACTTCAGCGAACCCGGTGGTAGGACTGGGGCCACCAATCTTGTCATCTCAGCATTATTGTTCACAGCGCACCGACGACACAGGACTCGAATTCTTAACCAGTGCCATTCGACCTCGGTGTCTGGTCTCGTTCGTCTGGTCTCCCAATCGTGGTTCCCTCCTATGTTGGCGGACTTCTGGGAGGAGGTGCAGCTCGCTCAAGAAACGAAAGGCAGATGCTTTTTCAGTGGGAGGCCGCGAAATGGAATCGGCGCAAGTCCTGTCGATAGCCTGACCTACCACGCGTTCAAGCTCTCCGCCTTGAGGCGCAATTAGACGTAAGACCAACAGCGAAGTCTGTCGGAAGAGTCTCGCTGATTAGAACCTCCGGCACCCTTCGAATCGAATCAACGAGTTTCCAGTCGCCAGCCAGTTGCAATCGTATGATGCGACTGTGACCTCCTTGAAGCACCAGTTGTCGAGCCGATTGATCTTCTTCGGCTTCGCGCTCATTGCGTTGTCGACCGTGGTCTTCGTTACCAAGTTGCTGAGCGAAAAGGTCTATAACACAACTGGCTTTCGCTGGTATGTACAACTGGTCTTGGAAATGCTCTCACCGATTCTTGCGGCGTGCGGCTGGTGGTTCTTGCGTCAATTGGAAGCCAAAGACTCTGAGCAAAAGGCCCTTCTCACGAAGGCGTACATATTTCTAGGCTTGCAGTTCTCGGCCGCGTGCGTTGTCCAGCTTCTTCAATTCAGCTCAAACCTCTACGTGGATCCTTACATCGCACAATTCTGGCTAGTCACCCTCGGGTCCGCAATTGGTGCCGTCGGCTTCTTCCTGGCTTCGAACGTAGTTGCGGCGGTGGAGGTGGAGACCTCGGATACCTGACGATGGTGGAGTCTGCGGTTTGTCAACCGCTGGTCGTTGGGATCGACCTACCGACGTGACTCCAATTTCTAGCGCCAAATTGCCGTGGCGGCACCGCGGGTCGTAGTTGCAGCGAGGCTCGATCTATCGTTGCTATCAATGAGGGGTGACTCTCTCGTCACGAAGTTGCTTGCAGCGTCAACTCCGTTTCTGTCAAGTCCTTTGCGCTGGCATATCAGTCAATTTGAAAGGACCTACAGGACCTTGATCATTTCCACGGCATTGCCCCGATCGCCAGCGTGACGAGTTCTCACGCCGTGATCAACGAATCCCCTCTTTGCATACGCCGCGATGGCTCTCGCGTTGTCTTCGTGGACGGTGAGGCCGATTTGGTCGCCTTGGGTACAGGCCCAGTCCTGGACAGTTTGGAGAAGGGCATCGGTAATTCCCATCTCACGACCTCGATAGCCTTCACGCACGTAGACGCTCACCAGTAGAGGAGACGCACTTCCGTCGCTTAGTCTGCCGATGTAACCACCCATAATGCCCAGCCAACGTTCGGTTCCGCTTTCCACCGCCGCAACTCGAACACCGGTTGGCTCGGTGCCGCGGCGCGCGCGCAGCCTCCACTCTTGCTCTTCGAAAGCGAGAGCTTCGTCCAGGGTCTCAGAGAACCACAACGAATTCTCCGTAAGTTGAGCAATACGGAGTTCGCGCTCGAGCGTCCAATCATCTTCCTTGGTTGACTTGATCGAAAAGTTGACGGCGTTCATAGTTGATTGGCGTCATGGTACGCCCAATCTCAGGAAGACATCACGACTTGAGCGCGGAGTTGAGCCAACAATTGCTTTTTCCATGAGTGGGCCTCACTCAGTGACACGTGAGAATGGCTAACAAGGAAGGACTGTTGACCATCTGCTGTCGCCAGACCGAAGGTCGCCAATCGGCAAAAGTCCCTTGACTACCCGATCATGTTGAATGTGCAGTCTGTCCACTAGTCACCGCTCGCCAACGTTGTGACTCATTCTTCATGAACGAATACTCGACCCCTTCATGGATGGCTTTACAGCAGTTGCTCGTGAACCGAGCTGTTTCTGCTCGCTTGATCCGACGTGTAGGTAGTTGACGAATGACTGCACTATTACGACTTCCGTACTAGTCTTCGACTGGGAGGGGAATTCGTGGCCCGCAGCAAAATTGGACGAACCCAAGACGCGACCATATTGGTGCTTACCAGTCTGGCCGAAGGTCCAAAGCACGGCTACGCGCTCATCAAGGACATCGAAGCGATGAGCGGAGAGGCGATGGGCCCCGGAACGCTCTACGGTGTTCTGGTCCGCTTGGAGCAGGAAGGCCTTGTCGAGGCGATTGAATCCGAGGACCGCCGCCGGCCCTACCGCTTGACCGGCGCTGGCGTAATTGCGCTGCGCGAGCGTCTTGAAACTATCACCCACGTCGCCGAGATCGGCCTCCGACGACTCGGGACATTGTGAAAGTAGATCCAGTTCGTATTGCCCTGGCGATGCACCCGCGGTGGTGGCGACATCGCTACGCCGACGAGGTCTCGACGATCACGTCCGATCTCCTCAAGGAAGGGCGATCCCGCTGGCGATTGGCGGGTGGACTCGCCGTCGACGCTCTTCGACAGTGGGCCCGTGGACCGGTTCCTGACCTCACGCAATCACTGACGATTCGCCGACAGGTCGCTGCTGCCGTGGCCGCGCTTCCCGTAGCCCTCGTCATTCCTCTGGCGTTCTACACAATGAGCTACCAGCAATATCGCTCAAGAGTGATGCTCCAGTCGAGCTCGCTACTGCCAACGCTTTCATGGCCCAATCCGCATGCCTTCGATCACCGCGCGCTTACGTTCATCACGCACGGCAGCGACGTAACCATGACACCGATCGGCCCGATCGTTCGTGGGTCGATGTCGTGGTTAACGTACGTGTCGGGGATTGGTTACTTCTTCATGACGGCCTTAGCGCTGGTGTGCCTCTTCGTCCTTCTCGCTATCTGGTCTTCGATGCGTGGCGCGCTACGCCAGCGCAGCCGCAACTCACGAACTTGGCGTCTCCTCGTGTGGTCGCCGGCTGTCGCCATGGTGACCATCGTTGGCCTTTACCTCTGGGCGAACCATCTCTACCAGCAGCCCAAGTTCAGCTTTGTCATTGTGCATGGGCGTCCCACTCCTGTTACGAGCGTGATGCACCCATTGCTCGCGAAGGTTGTGAGCGACGCAAATCTGATACTGGGATTTGGCACTCTGGCTGGTTCACTCGTGGCCATGGCTTTTCTGGCATCTCGGATTGAACTGAGTACTGATGAGGCTCGAGTTCCGCTCGCGCTAAGTCGATTGATCGGTCGTCTTGTCCCTCTCATGACGGTGGCGTATTCGCTCTGGGTGCTGGGGCTTCGGCTTCAAAGTGGCCCCACGTCGCGAGGTCAAGTGATTGTGGGTTACGCGCACAGCGGGTGGTGGCCACTGGCGTTGGTTAGCTTGGTCTACACATCAACAGTGTCCGTCCGAGCAATTGACGCCGAGTCAAGTCGATTTCGCCGTCGAAGAATCTCGTCTTCGCACGGATAGAACTCTGAAATCGCACGTTCGTTCAAGTGTCTTCGCACTTGAACGGAACGGAACAATGTCGCAGGAGATGAGCCCGCGGTCACGAAGGATTTTTGAGTCCCTGCCGACGAGTAAGAGTTGATTGTCGAGTCGAGACTCACGCTCCAGTCTGCTTTGACGAGGTCTCGTTGAGCAACGCTGCTCAGCAACGGCGTCAGCATCGCGCAATTCCTCTTCAGCGTACGGTAGCGGTCCCTCCTCTAAATTTGATGTTGGGACGCCAACTCTATGCTCACAACAAGGACGACACGTTTGGCCCTCACGGTGATCTGGCGGTCGAACAGCGACTTGGCGAATCATTCGCGAATGAATGGGGGCTCGAACTCGAAGATCCATTTGCGATGTCGAATGTCTCTTACGTTGCGCCAACCACTGATGGTTTCGTGCTCAAAGTGCCGTGGCATGGCGACGATGAATCTCTTCACGAGGCTGACGCGCTCGAAGCGTGGGGTGGCAATGGCGCAGTGCGCTTAGTGCGAAGGGCGGGTCGAGTCTTGCTCGAGCAACGCGCGGTCCCTGGCGATGATCTCTCTCGACTACCAGAAGAACAGGCGCTTGAGGTCGCGACGCACATCGCACGAAAGCTCTGGCTTCCCGCGGCTTCGCCCTTCCGTGCAGTCGGGCCTGAAGTAGCGAGGTGGCTTGATCGCGCTCAGAGCGTAGGGAGCACTCTTGTGCCGCTGGCGAGGGAGCTATTTGAGGAGATCGGCGACGGCGCCGACTGGCTCGTCCATGGTGACTTTCATCATCACAACATCCTTCGTTCGGGTCAGGAGTTCGTGGCAATCGATCCAAAGCCGTACCTCGCTGACCGCGAGTATGACGTTGCGACTTTTCTCTGGAATCCGTTGGAGAATCGACTCATTGACCCGGAACAGACCGAGAGGCGGATCCAGGCATTTGTTGCTGTCGGGCTCAATGAGTACAAGATACGGGCGTGGACTGTGATTCGAGGTTCATATCTTCGACCGCAGCCTGAGTACCTTGCTTGGCTTCAGTCATTAGTGTCGTGACTCCACCACCTCGCGTACCGGGTAGGAGCACGTGCTCCGGTGAACTGAGAGCACTTATTTTTGCCCTTCCAACGTCTCGATGACCTTCGCCGGAACTCCTGCCACGAGTGTTGCTGCGGGTACGACATGGGCGACGACGGCACCCGCCGCGACGACGGCACCTTCTCCGATCGTCACGCCCGGCAGAATTGTTGCGGCGGCCCCGATCCACGCGTTTGTACCGATCGTGATGGGGGCCGCGGTGATGAAGTCGCGTCGTTGACCGGGTTCAACGGGATGTCCGGCGGTGACGAGATTGACCTTGTGGGCAATCATGACCAGATCGCCAATCTCGATTGGCGCGTGTCCGGTAAACGCGCACTGCGAACCAATGAAGACAGTTCGACCAACGCTGATGTTTAGGCCGTAGTCAGAGTAGAAGGGAGGGATGAGCGTGAACGCATCGCCGACGGGCTTGCCAATAAGTTGCTCGAAGATCCTTTGAATTTGCTCTGGATCATCGAGCGAATATTCGCTGATGGTAGCGGAGAGTCGAGTAGCCACCTTGACCCGTTCGAAGAGTGCGCGCGACTCGGGCGTTCTCGTTTTGATCCAATGACGCTTGTCCATCGATAATCCTTTGTGGGTCTTTGCCAGGTGAGCACGCCGAGTCTAAATGAGGCTTCTCATTTACGTTGGTGTGCTCGTAGTGCGTGGAGACGACTGCATGACGGCTCGTCAGTAGAAGGTGCTCGTTGAACGACTCTCAATTGGGAAGTGAACAGGGGAACCCCGAGGTTGAATTCTTGATCATGAGATCAACAACGGTATGAAGTTGCGATCTTCTAGCGTTGCGGCACTAGAATTCAGACAACACTGGATCAATTTGCTAATACCCACTCCGCGTCGAATCTTGGTTCGATGTGAAATATTTCGGGACCGAAGACCGGATCGAAATTAACGCTGGTGGCTTGGACGATTCTGTATACGATGCCCTGGAACATCGATACAGCCCTGAGTACAACGCCTCGCTCGCGGTCAATGCTCAACTCGAGAGCTTCGACATCACCGACCGTCAGACCGTGGAGGATTGGCGTGCGATGTCGGTCATCGTCGACGACGCGCACCAGTGCGTCAATCGTGCGCCGCCCAAGCCTTGTCCCTTCTGAGAAATCCATCACGCTAAGCACATTGGCGTACGCAGATGTGCACACTAGGTGCTGGCCGTCTCCTTGACCGTGGCCGACGTTGGGGTTGCCACCGTTGGTAATGGACCGGCCATTTCCATTGCTCCAAAAGGTTGATCCCTCGATGACTACGTCAACAGTCTCACTTCGCACTTCAAATCTTGCGCGCCGCCTATCTGGAGTCACCCAAAGTTGCCAGGTCTCCTCGTGTCGCTCTGGCTCCGCCACAATGGGAGTTCCTGACGTCTCGATCCCATCAGTGTCAGACCTTTGAAATGTGCCGATGTGAGCGTTGCGTGCTCTCATCCGAGTGATCTGAGACTGACGTGCGGACCTTTGAGCGTCGACGTCGAACCATGTTCGCCCTTCGAGGAAGAGCGACGATCATCGTGACTCAGAAGTCTCCAACAAGTTGAAGATCTCGGTTTCAAGAGCCGACATGGTTCAACCATAGAACTGCGGTGATTCAAAGAAGTCGCACGTCGCGCAGCCATTCGGAGGGGGTCACCTCTGCGGCATGATGCAATCTGCCAGATGACTTCCACCGCGCGAACCACACTTGCCAGCTGATAACGCGCGTTGGCGCATCCCATGGCCTCGCTACGTTCACTCAATCCTGCGACTGAGCGCCCTCCACCTTGAGTAACGCCTTCTTGTTCTCTAGGCCCCACCGGTAGCCGGCCAAGGAGCCGTCAGATCTCACGACCCGATGACACGGAATAACTAGGGCCACGGGGTTTGCGGCGCACGCTCTGGCCACAGCGCGTATTGCTCGCGGCTCACCGATCATCGCTGCCACCTCGGCGTACGACCGTGTCTCTCCTGAGGGGATCACCTGAAGGGCACTCCACACGCGCGCTTGAAAGGCAGTCGCCGCGATGTCGAGCGGTATGTTCCGCAAGTCCGCGATGCCTCGGGTGGCGGCCAGAACCGTGCGCGACGCTGGAGCGAGCAGTGCGTCGTCGCGCCAGAGTTTGGCCAACGGGAATTCAGCGCGCACCTCATCGACGAGCTGTGATTCGTTGCCAATACGAACAGCCACGAGGCCGGTCTTGGTAGCAGCAACGAGAAGTTGTCCAAGGTGCGAGTCAAGAATCGTGTAGACGATTTCCTCGCCACGTCCACCGTCTCGCCAGCGACGAGGCGTCATACCCAGTCCTGGCTTTGCTTGCGCGTAGGCGACACTGTTCGAATTGAACCCGGCGTCAAAGACTGCCGACGTCACGCTGGGTGCATTTCGCAGCTCTGTGCGCAGGTGTTCGAGGCGTCGGGCCTTGCCATACGCATGTGGGCTGATCCCCATTTCTCGAGCGAACGTACGCTGCACATAGGAAGGGCTCAATCCGACAAGATTGGCCAACTCAAGAAGTGTCGGAACACTTCCGGGCTGCTCGAGCCGTCGACACAGCGTCACGATCCACTGGGAGGTTCCGACGTCACCCGATTCAGGCGAGCACCTTCGACATGCTCGGTATCCGGCCTCCTTCGCCGAGAGGGGGTCATCAAAGAATTGGACGTTTTCTCGACGTGGTCGCCGCGCCGGACAGGATGGTCGACAAAAAATTCCCGTCGTACGCACCGCGAAGATGAACTTGTCGTCGTACTCGCGCGAGCGCCCAACGACGGCGTGCCAACGCTCTTCTTCGAGGTCTTTCGGTGACGTGCGAGACACGAGGTCCATCAAAACACCTCGGCGAGCCGCGAGGTGTGGATCTGTTCTCCCAGCCCGTAAAAGCCGAGAAAACTCATGATCAATGGTCGCCAACGATCCGGGGAAATATGGTGTCGATTTTGCGTGTCAATGAGAGACTCGTCGGCGTGTACTCGAACGATCCTCAGCTCAACTGACGCCGAGTGGTCATCGGGGTTGCCAACGAGATGGATCGATGCGACTCTCGCTTCCAATTGGATCGGGCATTCCATCACGCGAGGCGGTCGCACTAACTCAGAGGGAAGTGCAGTGAGCCCAGCTTCGTCGAATTTGTCTCGCACGTGGCGAAAATTCATCGCCAACTTATAGTTCGGGACGGGGTTGGAACCGGTGGTCAGTGCGAGCCGATCGACTGCCGCAACTTGGTCCACCGAGGGAAGACTCAGAACGCATTCCTTGCTTCGTTGCATATTGGCGAAAGTCTGACTTCGAGTACCAAGTCCCACGACGCCAGTCTGATCCAACCACCAGACTGAAGATATGGGAGCAAGATTCATAGATCCATCTTCATTCATCGTGCTGATCAAAACAACCGGTGTACCGAAGTAGAGGATCTTTGGGGCAATAACTCTGTGCATAGAACCGAAAGTACAGTGAGGGGCTTTCGTACGTCTTCTGACATCGTGTGGTCAAATTCTGGATGTAGTTGGGCCAATTAAATGGACACGATCCTGCGTTCAGGCATCTAGGGAATCGGCCACTCCATTGTCGACCCTATGACATGGCACCGGAAACCCAGCACCATCACCTACGGGCGATAAGTCCGTTGGAACTCCCCATGAACAGAGAGCACGGTTACAATCAGCGAAGGCGACACCACTAACGTGGATCGACAGCGGCGCCAGCGACGACCAGGGTCCAGTGTTCGGGACCGACTTGAAAGAACGACATTTTCTTATGAATCGTGATGACCATCTTCAACGCTTCGATGTCGCAGCGTGTTCAATTCAGTGAATGTCCATGAGACCGAGGACCGACCGTAGCGTGCGTGGGGTTTGATCAGGGGTCGAAGTAACCGGATCCTTCGAGTGCGAATGCTCGTCGCGGCCATCCGGACGCGACGCGCAGCGGCCACGGTGTTATTCATGGTGGCGGTGATCGCCGTCGCCGCCGCAGCCATCGGACCCATGTTCCTTCAGGGCGCCGATTCGTCGGTCTTTGCGAGCACGGCGAAAGCCGCGCCAGTCGGCTTAACTGACCTTTCTGTGATCACGCCGGGCGGCGCCACCCAAATGAACAAACTCACCTCAGCGGCGCAGGAGGCTCGACGGCTCGCGCACGGACGGCTCGCACCAACGATCTTCACCGCAGTTGAGGCTTCATACTTCAAGACCAAGGGGCAGCCCTACGAGGCTGACATTCTCGCCCGTACCAGAATCTGTGCGCACCTGCGCATAGTGAAGGGAACCTGTCCTACGGGGGTGGACGAGGTCGCTATTAGCGAGCGAAGTGCGCTCACGGCGAGCGTCGGCATCGGAGCACACCTATTGATCTCCGAGCCGAACTCTCCGACGATGACGAACGTCAAGGTGACCGCGGTCTACCGGCAACCGTCCAACGTTGTGGACAACTACTGGAGAGGAGATAATTACTTCGATTACGGGACGGGTACGCGAGAGATCATCCTTGACCCGCTAATCGCAACCTTCGACACCGCGCTCGCCGTGCACGGCGCGTCGCCTCAGCTGAGTGCGGACTTGGCGTGGCGCTCGAGCGCGACGCACTCGGGAGCTTCGTATCTGCAGGCGCCCACCGCCAAGATCAAGTCGCGACTATTTAGTCGTGATGGTCTCGTCGTTACCACTGGACTGGCAGCCGTGGTGAATACAGCACGTCACGACGAGGAGTTGATGAGTGACGTTGTTCTCACGATCGTTCTACAGCTGGTCCTACTCTCTCTCGTGATCATCTACACCTTGGGTGGAGCCGCAATACTCGCTCGTCGCCACGAATCTAATTTCGCGCGTCGCCACGGCTTTCCGCGTTCAGCCTTGATTACTCTCGCGATCAGTGAACCGGCGGCGCTGATCCTCGCCGCGCTGCCGGTCGGCGTGCTCGTCGCGTGGCTCACTCTTACGGCACTGACCAAGACATTGTTTGTCGCTGGAACGCCGGTTTCGTTCCCCGCAGTGGCGATCGTGTTGGCGGTGGGGGCGTGCGTCGCGGGAGTGGCGGCGCTGACCATCGCATCGTACGATCTCTGGCGCTCGCGAGTGGCGACGCGCCGACAGGCGAGGCGCGGTGGCGTGGTAATTGACACATTCGCCGTCGCTTTGGCGGTGACGGGCCTGATCTCGCTCTTGACGAAGGGATCGCTCAATGGCGCAAAACTCAGTCCACTGGCGCTGATGGCTCCAGGATTCTTGACCTTGGGTGCGTCGATCATCGGACTTCGCCTCGCCGCGCTTGCGGTGAGGATGCTCATCGCACGCACCCGCGAATCGACTCACGTCGCGTCGTTCCTCGCGCTTCGACAGATCGGCCGGCGACCCGTTGTCCTTCGACGTCTGCTCCCGCTGACTGCGGCGACCGTGATCTTGCTCTTCTCGGTGGGGAGTTTCTTTTTGGCGTCATCGAATCGCGCCCTCGTTGCGCAACTCGAAGTCGGAACTTCCAAAGTTGCTGACGTCACGCTTCCGCCTGGGCTCAACCTCGAAGCGGCGGTGCGCAGCGCTGATCCCACCGGACGAGCGGCGATGGCCGCCGAGTACTACGCGTCATCGACCGGTAATGTGCTCGCCGTCGACAGTTCTCGTCTCGCGGCGGTGGCCACTTGGCCGCGCGGTTTGTCGACCAAACCGCTCGCCGTACTGGCACGGCGGCTTTCGCCACGTCTCGCGCCCGGTGTCCGTTTCTCCGGCGATCGACTCCGTTTGACGCTCGATCTCTCGAAGGGAACGCCACAGGTTGTACTGGGTGTGAGCCTCTTCGACGAGACGTACCCTCAGAGTCGGACGCTTTATCTCTATCTCGTAGGTGGTCTTCACAGTTACACACTGTCGCTCGCGAAAGTGTGTCCCGGCGAATGCCGTCTCACCAGCCTTTCACCGAACTGGGTGAATCCGGCTGTTACCTACTCCAAGGACGTCAGCCTCGTCATACAAGACATTGCCGTGCAAAAGAACGCAGTGTGGCATCACGTGTCCTTCGGCGCAGGTCACCGCGGCACGTGGAACGCCCAACCTTCATCGGTTCGAATCGCGCAGTCCGCGGGCGCGTCGGTGGCGTTCGATATACCGGCCAACCAGCTTCCCTATAGCGGGCTGACGTTGAGTCCGATCGACTTGCCAGCCAAGATTCCCGTCATCGCGACCTACGGCTCGGAGGTCGTCGACGCGCCACCGAACCCGTCACCCGGAGGCGACATCGTCCTGACCCCGGGGGGCAGCATGTTCACGGCTCATCCGCTCACTCTCGCACCTACACTTCCCCTCGTCGGGAGCAGTGGCGTCATATTGGACATCGCTGTGGCGCAACGAGCCATCACGAGCGGCGTCACGCCGACGTTTCAAGTCTGGCTCTCTTCGTCCGCGAGCCCCAATATCCTGCAGCGGTTGCAGCGTGATGGCGTGTTGGTCGGCTCGATCACGACGAGCGCCACTCGTCTTGGCGTGCTCGATCACGAGGGTATTGCCTTGGCGTACGCCGTCGCGCTGATAGCCTCACCGATCGCCGCGCTGTTGGCACTGGGCACCGTGTCATTCATCGTCGTCACGGAGGGTCGACGGCGCCGTCGTGACTTCGCGTCACTGACAATGGCTGGTGTACCGCTTCGAACGGTGCGCCGCGCTTACGTCGTCGAAAACGCAGTGGTGCTCGGCATCGCGCTCGTTCTGGGAGCGGTCATTGGCTTCGTGAGTGATTCACTTGCCCTTAGGTCCCTTCCTCAGTTCGTGTCCGGATCGGATGGATTTCCAATTTCGAGGGCAGCACCCATCGTGCCGCTGCTGTGCGCCGTTGGGGTCCTCGCGCTGCTGCTCGCCGCGGTCGTTGAGATGTCAACGCGATTAGTTCTCCGTGCCCGCCGGTCTCATCTAGACAGTGGGTTCAGCGAATGAGCGATGTCATGGCAAAGTCGATCGAGTCCGCATCGGGTGCACGGGTGCGCCTCTCGGGTGTTGTCCATCTGTACCCTTCGCCCGAGGGAGAGGTCGTCGCCCTTCGTGGGGTGGACCTCGATATCCGTGCGGGCGAGTCGGTCGCGCTCCTCGGCCCCTCGGGGGCGGGGAAGTCGACCGTGCTGGGGCTGCTCGCGGGTGAATTCACGCCGTCGGCGGGATCGGTCGTCATCGGCGAGCACGACATCGCGAAGCTCGGCGTCGATGTTCTCTCGCGACTTCGCTCGTCCGACATCTCTCTGGTCATCCAAGGTGCGACGGCCAATTTGCTCTCGTACGCGACCGCACTCGAGAACGTCTGGTTTGCCCAGCACGGCGCTCGTCGCCGGGGGATTGCGCTGCAGAGAAGCGCCCCAGAGTTGCTCGAGCTCTTTGGGATCGGAGAGTTGTCCGATCGTCGGATTGCGCAGATGTCCATGGGGGAACGTCAGCGTGTGGCACTCGTCGCGGGCGTAGCGGTGCTCCCTCGTCTTTTGCTCGTCGATGAGCCGACGAGTCAACTCACCAATGTGGAGCGCGATGGCGTCATCGAGACCATCTTGACGATTCATCGAGAATTCGGCCTCACGGTCGTCGTTGTCACGCACGATTCAGAAGTAGCGAGCCGCTTCAATCGAACCGTGACGATTCGAGACGGTCGGGTCGGAGCGGAGGGTCACCACGGCGTCGAGTACGCCGTGGTTGGTCGCGATGGCAGTCTGCACTTGCCGCCCGACGTCTTGGATCTTCTCCCGCCAGACAGTCTCGTGCGAATTATCCGACGCCCCCCGGACGGTGTCGAACTTCAAAGAGCCGATGGCGAGGGGCTATGACCATGGCGCGTCGTGAACTACGAGCAACCCAAGTCGGTGTCGACATCGATCAGCGGCCGCTGTTCGACTCGGTGAATCTCGTCGTTGAGTCGGGGCAGATGCTCGTCATAACCGGCGCGTCGGGTTCTGGTAAGACAATTCTCGCCCGTACGCTCGCTGGCGTACTCGAGCCCGACCGTGGCGAAGTGACTCTTTCGGGCACGCCAGTGCGCACGCTCACGTCGTTGAGCGACCGGCCCGCGATTGTGACCCAGGACTTCGGACTTATTTCAGTATTGAGCGCGGCCGAGACTGTCTCACTTCCTCTGCGGGTGCGATCACTCGCCAAAGAAGAGATCAGGAGTCGCACGCATGTGTGGCTCGGCGCGTTGGGACTTGAGTCGTGCGCCGATCGAGCGGTCGAAGAACTCTCGGGTGGTCAGCGTCAGCGTGTTGCGATCGCGCGGGCGCTCGCGATCAGTTCGGATGTCATTGTCATGGACGAACCCACCGCGGAACTCGATCCTGATAATCGGGCGATCCTCCTTTCGCTTCTTGAGGCTGAGCTCGCGAGAGGTGTGATGCTCATTGTCGTGTCGCACGAAGTTGACGTGATCGCGCGCGCCGACACCGTGTATGACTTGTCGAAGCATCACTGAGCATCGGCGTGAGATGATGGGCGTCACGCCACGTTGGACATCGCGCATGTGGCCCGACTACGCGACGCCCCTCAACTGATCGGTCCCACGAAAAGTCGTGAGTCGTCGAGGCCGCCCGTTCGACGATTGATATGTTCGTCGCAGCGTGGTGCTGAGTGCGGTTCTTCTAGAAGTTCTCGTGTCAACTGACAGTTTCGGTCAATTCAGTTGGGTGGTGATCACGGTCGTGGAGGCATTGGTCGTGGACCTAGCCGTATTCATTCGACGGCGGGAGTGGTGACGATAGATACGGCATCGATGTCTCCACCCGAGTCGATCTTCAGTCAGGTAGGGTCGAGCCCATGACGCCCCAAGAGATGGCTGACCTCGTGCAACTTCGCCGTGCGCGCGACCGTATGGACCGTGACTACGCAGAACCTCTCGATGTCATGGCGCTGGCGAGAACCGCGTGCATGTCACCATCGCACTTCGCGCGCAAGTTCCTCGCGACCTTCGGCGAGACCCCGTATTCGTATCTGATGACGAGGCGCATCGAGCGCGCGAAGGTGCTGCTTCGCCACGGCGCCTCGGTCACAGAGGCGTGTGTGGAAGTCGGCTACTCGTCGCTTGGTTCGTTCAGCACGCTCTTCAGCGAGATCACGGGGGAGACACCGTCTCAGTACGCGGCACGAGACCACCGCCAGCTCGAAGTCATGCCACCGTGCATGAGCAAGTTCGTCACGCGACCACGTCGAGATGCGATGTCGCACTGAGACCTGAAGAAGCTCGCTCACAGTACAGGGTCGGTCTCGTCATCCAGGAAGAAGTGAGCAGTATTAGAGAAGCGCCGAGCGAAGTCGTCACCGTAGGATTCGCTCATGACAATTTCCGTTTCCGCAATGTTCATCCCCGTCCACGACCCCGATGTCGCGCTCGGCTTCTATCGCGACGCCCTCGGACTCGAAGTGCGCAACGACGTGTCTTCTGACGGCTTTCGTTGGGTCACCGTCGCCGCCCCGGGACAAGACGTCGATATCGTCCTCTCCCAGCCTCACGGTGGCCGCTCGCAACAAGAAGGCGACGCGCTGTTGGCGCTCGTGACCCAAGGGGCCCTACAGGCCGCGATCTTTCGCAGTGACGACCTCGACGCCACTTTCGAGAAGCTTCGAGCGTCTGGTGCGGAGGTTCTGCAAGAGCCAACGGCGCAGCCCTGGGGCGTGCGCGACTGCGCGTTCAGAGACCCCTCGGGCAATCTGGTGCGCATCGCCCAGGCGTGACGCCTCGGTGGGAGCGACGTCACTGCGGGTGACGATGGGGCCGTCCTCGACGCCGACGTGGTCGTGAGTTGAGGTTAACCGCGCAGGGCGTTAACCACGTCGCTATCTCTTAAGGGCGCTTCACTTGCTCGAATGGCGGTCGAGGTCGGTGATCGAGCGTACGACGACGAGTACCAGCATCGCGGTGACGCCGATGACCACACCGGGCACGACGATGGTGGTGCGAATCCCGGCGAGTCCGGCGACGACACCGGCGGCGGCGACACCGACGGGTGAGAGTCCGAGTGACACCATCCAGTCGACCGACGACACGCGTCCGAGAACGTCACGTGGGACCTCGGCCTGCATCAGTGTCTGCCAGATGACGTTGCCCACCATCAACAACACACCAACGACGAAAGCGAACCCCACCGCGGTCCACACGTCGGGCGCGAGGCCAAACAGCACCGTGACGAGTGGCGCACACCCCCACGCCAGCCACATTGTGCGCACGCGTCGCTTCACCCGCGGCCTCACGATCATGAACAGCGCACCGGTGAGTCCACCCAGGCCAACGGCCGCGAAACCGGCGCCCACCATGAAGTTCGATGCGTGCAAGGTGCGCTTGAAGAGGAGGGGCAACAAGATGGCCGACGGTGAGAAGACGAAGGCGTTGGCGAGACCCGCTACGACGATCGACCAGAGGATCCACGGCGTGCGCCGACAATAGACGAGACCACCTCGAATCTCAGTGAGCATCGAGGTGCCCGACGCGCTCGGTGTCGGGGTGGAGCGCATCGCGATAAGGCACCCCGCCGAGAACACGAAGGTCCCCGCGTCGACGATCAGTGACCACGACGTCCCGATCGTCGAGGCGATCACCCCGCCCGCGATCGGTCCGAGCAGACCGCCAGAGAACGCCCCCGAGAATCGATTGAGTGAATTTCCCGCCGTGAGGTCCTCGGCGGCGATCAGTTCGGGTAGTAGCGCCGTCGACGCGGGATAGAAGAGGGCGTCGAAGGCACCGAACAGTATTGACCCGACGAGCAATTCAGCGAAGTCGAGCGACTTGGACAGTGCGAGCACTCCGAGCGTCACCGTGATCGCAGCGCGACTCGCGTCGGAGGTCAACATGGCGAGTCGACGAGAGACACGGTCGGTCACCGCACCACCGAGCAGCAGTAGTGCCACCGTGGGCACGAGTCTCGCCGCGACGACCAGTCCGAGGTCCGCAGCGTTTCTCGTGATCTCGAGCACCAGCAATGGGAGAGCCACCGAGATGATGCCGTCGCCGAATTGCGACACGGTTTGGCCTCCCCATAACAAGGAGAATTGTCTATTGGAGAGCAGGGTGCGTAGAGACGTCAAGGAGGCTATGAGGCATGGTAGCAATGGCGAGCTCAGCTCAGGAGCTCTCGACCACCGAGGAGAGGATGCGTACGAGTGTGCGCAGATCTTGCACACTGAGCGAACCGAGTGCCGCGGGTGGGCGTTCGAGGAGCGCCTCTGCGCGGCGAGCCTTGGCGGCGCCCTCGGGCGTCGTCGCCACCATCTTGATGCGGCGGTCGCTCGGATTGGCGCTGCGTTGAACGAGCCCCAGACGCTCGAGGTCGTCGACCATCGCCGTCAGGTTGGGGGGATCGACGTTGAGCAGGGTCGCGAGGTCACCCATGGCGAGTGGACGATCGACGATGCGGCGCAGCGTTCGAAGACGCCCGAAACTGAGCCCGACCGCTTCACTCACCTCACGGCGACGATCGTTGTCGAGCACCAGGCGTGACATGGCGTCGAACGCCTCGCGCGCGAGTGTCGCCCTTGAAGGGACGGCGGTCACGTGACGACCTCCTCTAAGAATTCGGGGTTGATGAGCGCCGCGGTCGTGCGGGCGGACTTGATCGCCGTGGGTGAGGTCGCGACCAGTCCGATGACGAGGATCGCCACGCCGCAGCCCGTGAGGACCCACCACCCCGGATGGGTCGCCAGCGAGAGAGAGGGGTGGCGTGCGTGGTGCAAGGACGAGGCCGCGAGCGAACCCACGACGGCAACGCCGACCGTGGCCCCGATCTGACGAGACGTCGACGCGATGCTCGCGGCCACACCCGCCTGCGCTCGAGGCATGCCGGCGACGGCGGTGTTGGTGATGGGCGCGTTGACGAAGCCGAAGCCGACACCGAACACCAGATACGCAATGAACAGCCACGAATAGGAGGTGCTCGCCCGCAAGTTCACGAGCATCAGACACGAGGCGCTGAGCGTGACGCCCGCGATGACGAGGGGGATCCGACCGCCTCGTCGACCGAGGATCCGTCCCGACACCGGAGGCAGGAGCATCGCCATCACCGCCATAGGGAGGGTGCGAAGACCCGCGTGAAACGGGGAGAGGCCCCGCACGTCTTGGAGGTAGATCGTGTTGAGAAAGAGGAATCCACCCAGACTCGCGAACGCCGCGACCGCGATGACCGTCGCCGACACGAAGGGTATCGAGCGGAAGAACCGCATGTCGAGGAGTGGTTCGAACACGCGCCGCTCCCACCACAGGAACGCCGCGAGCGACCCCAGGGCGACGAGGAGTGCCCCGAGGATGAGTGACGATGTCCATCCACTTCGTGGCGACTCGATGATTGCGTAGGTGAGCGACGCCAGAAAGACCATGACCAACAACTGTCCGACGACGTCGACCTTTCGAGCCACGGGTGCCTTGGATTCGGGGATGAAGCGCAGCGCCAGCACGATGGCGACGACGGCGACGGGCACGTTAACCCAGAAGATCGACTGCCAGCCGACCGAGGTCACGAGCATCCCGCCGAGTACGGGACCGAGCGCCATGGAGATGCCAATGACCGCCGCCCACACCCCGATGGCCTGGGCACGCTCCTTCGGGTTGGTGAAGGTATTGGTGATGATCGACATCGCCACGGGGTTGAGCATCGAACCACCCACGGCCTGGATCATGCGAAAGACCACGAGCAACACGAGGCTCGGCGCCACACTGCAGAGCAGCGATCCGACTGCAAATATCGAGAGTCCACTTACGAAGGTGCGCCGTCGACCGAGGCGGTCTGCGGTCGAGCCCGACATCATCAGCAGGCTCGCGAGCACCAGGGTGTAGGCGTCGATGGTCCACTGCAGACCGGAGAGGGGAGAGTTAAAGGAATGGCCTATCGACGGCAGCGCCACGTTCACGATGGTGACGTCAAGTCCCACCATCAAGAGACTCATCGAGCATATGGCCAAGATGCCGTAACGCCGGCGTTTGGAGAGAGTGTCTGAAGGGCCGTGATCCGGTTGCGCGTTCATATTACTTATATTCTAATAAGTAAATTGATCGTGGAGCAAATTCGTTCCGGCGAGTTCGAGCACTGTCGAGTGCAGCAACGAGAGCCACGGGTGCTTCGAGTGGCGGCTGCAACGCTCCCCACACGTCGCGGAAATCCTCGAGGGTGATCGTTGTGCGAACTCGCTGCGCGTCATTGAGCGGCGTTTTCAAGATGATGAGCTAAGCAGTCTTCAGTCGGGCAGGTTGGCGTGCGAGCGTAGTCAGGCGGTCAGTGGAACTGGACCAGTTCCTTTGATCTCGGTGGTGAGTTGGTCAGATTGTGCGCTCGTGTGGCTAAGGTCGAAGTGAAACGTGAGGGCCGAAAGGTAGTCGAATCGGGACTGAAGCATCCTCGCCGGCGACGCTGGCCGTTGGGTCAAAGAGCAGGAGGAGAACCAATGAAATTGACGACCGGTAAGGCGCACCAGCCACGAGTACTGGGGCGCAACGTATGAAGATCGCTAATGACATCACCGAACTGATAGGTCACACCCCGCTCGTTCGAATTCGTCGTTTGGTGAACCCTGGTGACGCCCAAGTGGTGGCGAAATTGGAGTACTTCAACCCCGCACATAGCGTGAAGGACCGTATTGGTGTAGCGATGGTCGACGCGGCGGAACGAGCTGGCCTCATCGGACTCGACACGATCATTCTCGAACCTACGAGCGGTAACACCGGTATCGCGCTCGCGATGGTGTGCGCCGCACGTGGGTATCGTTGCGCGTTCACGATGCCCGAGAGCATGAGTAGGGAGCGTCGGGCGTTGCTGCGAGGCTACGGGGCTGAATTGATACTGACCCCGGGACCCGAGGGTATGGCTGGCGCCATCGCTACGGCCGAAGCCCTTGCGGCGGGCGATTCTCGCTATCTCATCCTTCAGCAGTTCGAGAACCCGGCGAATCCAGAAATACACCGGACAACGACCGCACTCGAGATCTGGGACGACACCGACGGTGAGGTTGACATTGTGGTGGCGGGAGTTGGTACCGGGGGGACCATCACGGGCGTCGGTGAAGTCTTGAAGCAACGAAAGCCCTCGGTAAAGATCGTCGCCGTCGAACCCGCGGCGTCGCCGGTCCTATCGGGAGGGGCCAAGGGTCCCCATCCGCTTCAGGGGATTGGCGCTGGTTTCGTTCCCACGATTCTCGACCTCAACGTCATCGACGAGATAGTGACCGTCGAGAATCAAGACGCGTTCGCGTTGGCGCATCGCGCGGCGCGCGAAGAAGGGTTGCTCGTGGGCATCTCATCGGGCGCTGCCCTGTGGGCCGCATTACAGATTGCCGCACGGAGCGAGAACGCGGGCAAGTTGATCGTGGTCGTCATACCGTCCTTTGGTGAGCGCTATTTGTCCACGCCACTCTTCGAGGGGCTGGGTGATTGAACGTGCGAGCACGGCTACGCAGCGATCTGCAGTCGGTACTCGAACGTGACCCCGCCGCGAGGTCGACGCTCGAGGTCGCACTGTGCTACTCGGGTCTTCACGCGCTCTGGGGCCATCGGGTCAATCATTGGCTGTGGACACGTGGGCATACGCTGCTCGCTCGCGTTGGATCGAGTGCGGTGCGTTTGGTGACCGGCGTGGAGATCCACCCCGGCGCGGTGCTTGGTGAGAGGGTGTTCATGGATCACGCGTCGGGGATCGTCATCGGCGAGACGGCGGTCGTGGGTGACGACGTCACGATCTACCAGGGCGTCACGCTCGGCGGCACGAGCCTCGAGGGTGGCGTCCGTCATCCGACCATTGGGAATAGGGTCACGATCGGTGCGGGCGCCAAGATACTCGGCCCCATCACCATCGGCGACGAGTGTCGAATCGGCGCGAACGCGGTGGTAGTCAAATCTGCGCCGCCCAACTCGGTGGTCATGGGCGTCCCGGGTCAGGTCATTGCCCCAAAGTCCCCGAGCGAGCAGGTGTGTCATTCCGACCGCGAAGCGACGTTGATGCCCGACCCACAAGCAGTGATGGTCCAGTCTTTGCTCGACCGCGTTGATGAACTTGAAGCACTCCTGCACGTCCACGCATGGACCCACGACGTATCGTCGCAGCAACAGGACTTCTCAATCTGAATCCTGCCTACGCCGTATTCACTGTGAGCGAGTTGGGTCCTACGCGTGAGAGCGACCGTCGAAAGTGTCAAGCCGTGGGCTCGACCTCGACGTGGGTGGTGACTACCCTTCTTCCACCTCTTCGACCGTGAGTTCAGCTGCGGGGTCCGCTTCGAGTCGTTCGTCAGGAATGGGTCGACCGCTTCGCACCGAAAGGCCGTAGGTCCCCGCCTCGAGTCGCTTCTGTGCGCGCTCGATCACGGCTAATCGATTGCGTAGGGTGGCGGTCGTCGCTTCACCCTCTTGTTCGGCGATGATGGATTCGCCGGCGTCGGTCAGGTCACCTTGGGCCGCCGCACTCAACCGTTCTGCGTTGGTGTCGCTCGACAAGTGCTCGAGCAATGACTCGATGCGAAGCCGTTCGGCACTCAGTAGTTCGTGTGCTCGTTGTTGGTCCATGGCAACCTCCAGCTGATTGAGTCGCTACGTCGAGGCTAACCGTGAACCTGTAGGGGTGACGGTCACGTTGACCTACGCGTGGGCCAATGTCAGTTGGCACTTGGTGGGTCGCGTCGCCACCCAACGTCAACGAGTCATGGGCGGGACTGGTGAG
>JAJXXA010000013.1 GCA_021781335.1 Actinomycetes bacterium | reverse complement strand
GTGGAGCCGGTGGAGGGATTCGAACATTGGTTGGCTCACTTCGTGGTGGCCGTCATGCCGTGCGAGTACTGGGCGGCCATCGCATTGACTAGCCACGTGTGACGCTCTCGGAAGTACCACGTCGAGAAACTCGGCCGAAGATATCGAGATACGAGCTGAAGGCAGAAACGAGGAGACACGGAGCCGGTCAGAGACGTCGGTGGGACTTGAACCCGTGTGGACGGTTTTGAGGTGTGGTGCCTCGTTAAGAGATTGCGCCACTTTGGGTAGCGCGGATAGCCCATGTTCGACATCGTCAATGTTCATTATAGAGAAATTATCAATAAAACGTTGTTCCACCTCTCAATAATACAGCACGGAAAATCGAGTCTGCGACGCGGAATGAGTTTCATCACTCACGGATGCTTGTGTAATTGAACAGTGGAGTGGTAACAAGGTGAGTCGTCTGTAGCAAGACACTGCGGCCTTGAGAGGTTTGTTGCTGGGGATACATGAACAGCTGACGGTGAAAATGACGTACGCGAGATCAATACTTCCCCGTCCGTTACCGAATCGTCATGTGAATTCTTCACGCTAGGTCCAGAATCATGTGCGCGCGTACGAGACACCGGCACATCTTCTAACGTGACGTTTGCGCCCAAGACTCTAAGGAGTTCACAGGAGTTACTGGCCCTCTTCGAGAGGCGCCTTACCTGTTCTCCAATGTGCCTTCAGGGGGGCGCATCGGCTCATTCCTCTCGTGGTGAAGGAGAGATGCACATCCTGTTGGTGATGGGCATCACGTATTGGGTCTTGCATCTGCCCTCCCTCGCACTGTTCTCTCAGCACCGAGCCAGAAAGGGGAGACCGTGATTAATCGTTCACCATCCATGGAGGACTCACTTAAGTGTGAGTTGTGCAGTTGGTTGTCCTGCGCTCTGGACAACGCAGTTGCACTCTCCAGAGCGTCAACCAGTCACGATTGTGAACGGAGCGAGATCGAACGCGTCATTAGAGGGACGCG
This sequence comes from Actinomycetes bacterium, assembly GCA_021781335.1. Classification (GTDB taxonomy): domain Bacteria; phylum Actinomycetota; class Acidimicrobiia; order Acidimicrobiales; family RAAP-2; genus RAAP-2. Next base: position 7,815 of record JAJXXA010000013.1, on the reverse strand, counting down.
GGACATGATCGACGCGGTGTGTCACTACGCGGCGGAATGCGCCGAAGTAGCAGAGACACATCAGCTTTCGCCGAGGACATTGAACTTGGCCCGTGTTGCTACGCAAATTTGTCTTCAGTTAGAGGAGGAGGTGAGTTGTGTCGAATCAGATCTGATTAACTACGTCGTCTGAGCCAAGTTCTCATTTGACGACTACACATTCGCCGGCCTCGTATGACACGAGGGCCGGTCCGTCCGTACCGACCGAACTACCGAAAGTGGGGTGCGACCATGCACACTTTGTCCGAACAAGAATCTCACCTGTCTGCCAAGCTCTACGGATTACTTGGTGGAGTCAGCGCTGAGATGTCTCAATTGCCTACCGAACGCACGATCGAAACATGGACTTCGGAGGAACTTCTCCATGCGGTATGCCGCTGCAAGGACGCTCTCATTGACGTTCTGCGATGCGCCGTGCGACTTAGTCGTCTTGGCGAGCTCGATTCGGCGTCGCAGAGCTGGATTGATGAAGCGTTGCACTACAGCGAAGTGGATCAGGAACAGTTGTTCCACGTTGAGGACGACCTGGTGAAGGAGTGCTGGTCGAGCTAGTCGCAGAATGGCAATGCTTCCGGGACGACGAGTAAACGAGCAGAACCCCGTTCTCAGGTCGACTTTTACGTGTTTACGGTAGCTGGAGGCTGGCGGAAACTCTGTCGAACTACTGCGCTGCGACCGCCACTCCCAGTTGACCCAGCAGTTCTCGCACTCGAGCGTCGATGTCGCTCACGATCCGGCGCACGGTATCGAGGTCGCGGCCGGCCGGGTCCTCGACCACCCAATCGAGGTAGCGCTTGCCTGGAAAGAAGGGGCACGTCTCGCCACAGCCCATGGTCACCACCACGTCGGCGACCTCGACCAGGTCCGAAGTGAGGAGCGTGGGCACCTCACGGTTCGTGTCCAGCCCCCGCTCTGCGAGCACCGCGGCCACCCGCGGATTGACGCCCGCCCCCGGCTCCGAGCCGGCCGAACGCACGTCCACGCGGCCCTTCGCGTAGTGCTCGGTCAGAATCTTGGCGGCGACAGAGCGGCCGGAGTTGTGGATGCACGCGAAGAGTACGACCGGAGTTGGCGACGGCAAACCCGCATCGTCGAAGTGTGGAGAATGGTGCGGTGTGGTCATGAAGTCGGCTCCTTAGCCTGATGGTAGAGACGCTGGCGGAGCCAGAGTGATACGTAGACCAGACCCACGAGGGCGGGCACCTCGATCAGCGGACCAACCACACCGGCGAGCGCCTGACCCGAGGTGACGCCGAAAGTGCCGATCGCCACGGCGATCGCGAGTTCGAAGTTGTTGCCGGCGGCGGTGAAGGCGAGTGTGGCGGTGCGCGGGTAGGACAGACCCAATGCTCGTCCGGTGAAGAACGACACACCCCACATGATCGCGAAGTAGCACAGCAGCGGCAGTGCTATGCGCGCGACATCAAAGGGCTGATGAGTTATCGCGCTGCCCTGGAGCGCGAAGAGGATCACGATTGTGAAGAGCAGGCCGTAGAGGGCGAAGGGACCGATGCGCGGCAGGAAGCGACTTTCGTACCATGATCGCCCGCGTGCCCGCTCGCCGAAGGTCCGCGTGAGATACCCGGCGGCGAGTGGGATGCCGAGAAAGATCAACACGCTGCGCGCGATGCCCCACACCGAGACCTGTACCGACGTCGTGGAGAGTCCGAGCCATGACGGCAGCACCTTCAAGTAGAAGTAGCCAAGGCCGGCGAAGGCCACGATCTGAAACAACGAATTGATTGCGACCAGCACCGCCGCGGCCGTGTCGTCACCACAGGCGAGATCGTTCCAGATCAGGACCATCGCGATGCAACGCGCCAGTCCCACGAGAATGAGACCGGTGCGATACGCGGGTAGATCGGGCAGAAAGAGCCAGGCGAGGGTGAACATCAGGGCCGGGCCGATGATCCAGTTGAGCACGAGCGACGGAATCAGGAGTCGTCGATCGGCCGTGACCCGGTTGATCTCGCCGAAACGCACCTTCGCGAGCACCGGGTACATCATGACGAGCAGTCCCAAGGAAATCGGCAGGCTCGTGCCGGCGAACTGAACGCGGTCGAGCAAACGACTGACATCAGGGACGACTCGGCCCAGAACAATACCCGCCGCCATCGCGGCACCAATCCAGACCGGCAGGAAGCGATTAAGCAGCGACAACCGGGCGACCACGGGTTCGTCCAGCGTTGGGGTCATCGGCGCGGTCACCTGGTGTGTCTCGCTCTACGGTTCCGCCGCTCAGCCCCGGCGGGACTTTGACCGAGTGGGCCTGTCGACTCCGGTGAATTTGGTACCTCCACTGTCGTCATCTCTCGTTCCCGTTGCTAGATTGACGTTGTTCAATGTATCATGTTGGACGGTTTCGTATCGACGAGCATGGAAGTGATGCGATGGAGAAGACGGAGACGCGAAGTATAAAGCGAGATACTTTGGGGGGCGATAGTTCACTCATCGCCGCTGTCGCTGCCGTCGCGCCGATCAATTTCGAGGAGGCCGTAGACCTCGCCCGAACGTTTGGCGCCTTGGCGGATCCCGTGCGTATTCAACTGCTGTCGATCGTCGCGAGCAAGGGTGAGGTTTGCTCGTGTGACCTGATCCGACCCTTGGCCAAGAGCCAGCCCACTATTAGTCATCACACGACGATCTTGTCAAACGCCGGCCTCCTGATCGGCGAGAAGCGAGGACGATGGACGTGGTGGCGGGTGGCGCCCGACGCACTCGGACAAGTGCGCGCCGCCCTCGGCGCGTCGAGTTCGTGAGCGGTGGATCGGGTGACCGCTCGCGCCCGCTCGTTACGATTAGGAGCGATGGACAAGCTGACTGACGTAGGTAAGGACGACGCGGATTTGTGCTGCGCGATCATGGCGACGCCGCACGCGATCGAGTTGACCCCTCAAGACGGTGAGTCCCTGGCCACTCTGGCCAAGGCCCTGGGGCATCCCACGCGAGTGCGGATTTTGCGAATCCTGGCTGAGCGCACGTCGTGCGTAACCGGCGACCTGGTTGCCCAGTTGCCGCTCGCCCAGTCCACCGTGTCAGAGCACCTGCGCATACTGCGAGAGGCTGGTCTCATCCAGGGCGAGATCGAGGGTCCCCGGACGTCATATTGCTTGGATCGCACTGGGATTAACCTGCTCAAGGCAATCGTCGCGAGCCTATGAGGTTGCTCAAGGAATCTCGCGCCTAGTTGTTGCGACGCGGACGAGGGTTCGCTATTATCGTGGTTCGTCGATTAACGATGAATGAAGGGGTTCTAAATGTCCACGATTGAAGTCTTTGATCCACCGATGTGCTGCTCCACAGGCGTTTGCGGTCCTAGTGTCGACCCGGCGCTCGCCACGTTCGCGGGTGACCTCGAAGTCCTCTCCAACCAGGGAGTCACGGTGACCCGCCATAACCTCTCCCAAGAGCCGAAGTCGTTCGCGGACGATCAGACGGTGCGCGAGTTGCTCCACGAGCGTGGCGATGAAGTCCTGCCCATCACCCGGGTGAATGGTGAACTGCGTGCGACTGGTCGATACCCGACCCGCCGCGAGCTCGTGGCCTGGGCGCACGGTGAGGACGCGAGGACCCTCGATCCAGTGACGAGCGAACTGGTTGCGATTGCTGCGGCGATTGGGGCCAATTGCGAGTCCTGCCTCAAGTATCACTACAACGAGGCACGGCGTCTCGGTGTGAGTAGTGCGGTGATGAGTGCGGCGGTTCTAGTCGCTCAGACGGTCAAGGATGCACCCGCCGCGTCGATCACCGCGCTCGCGGCGAAGTTACTTGGCAGCGCGTCCAAGGACCTCGGTGCGAGCACCAGCCAGTCGACGGGCGCTCAGGTTGAGGAAGCGTCGTGCTGCTCGCCCGCGTCGAGCAGCTCGTCGAGTGAGTCGTCGGACGCTTCGTGCTGTGGCAGTGAGACGAGCGAGCTCATCACCATCGGCGTAAAGACTCAGGGATCGGCCTGCTGTGGCTGAACCGGAAACTGCGCTCGGCAACCTCATCCACCACGCACCGAGGTTCTTGTTCTTCACTGGCAAGGGCGGCGTCGGCAAGACGTCAGTTGCGTCAGCGACTGCGGTCGCCCTGGCCGACCAGGGTCGACGAGTACTACTCGTCTCCACCGACCCGGCCTCGAACCTCGATGAGGTTCTTGGCGTCGAACTGGGAGCGACACCTCGTCCGATTCGAGGCGTCGCCGGCCTCGACGCGTTAAACCTCGATCCGCTCACCGCCGCGGCGGCCTATCGCGAGCGCGTCGTCGGTCCCTATCGAGGAGTCCTGCCCGACGTCACCGTGGCCAACATCGAAGAGCAACTTTCGGGTGCCTGCACCGTGGAGATCGCGGCATTCGACGAGTTCACCGCCCTGCTGGCCGATCCGACCCAGACCACCGATTACGACCACGTGCTCTTTGACACCGCTCCGACCGGTCACACCTTGCGCCTGCTCTCCCTGCCGGGGGCCTGGAACGAGTTCATGGACACCAGCACCCTCGGCGTCTCGTGCATCGGGCCCCTCGCGGGCCTCACCAACCAGCACGAGAGCTACCGCGCGGCCATTGCGACCCTCTCGGACGCCAGTTGCACCCTTCTCGTACTGGTGTCGCGTGCGGATTCCCTCTCGCTCGACGAGGCCGCCCGAGCGGCGCGCGATCTGCACGATCTCGGCATCTCGAACCAGCGCCTCGTGGTCAACGGGGTCTTTCACGGTCACGACTCGCCGGACCCCCTCGCCGAAGCGATCTCGCGTCGACACGCGAGCGCGCTTGCGGGCCTGCCCGAGATACTCGCGGCACTGACCCGCGACGAGGTGCCGCTCCTCGCCTTTACGCCGATGGGAGTCGACGGCCTTCGCGCCCTTGCCTCGGGCGTTGCGCCGCCGCACCTTTACGCTGCACCCGAAGCCATCGGTGAGACGACTCCCCTTGACGAGGTCATCGACGCGTTGAGCTCGCGGGGACGCGGTCTCGTGATGACGATGGGCAAGGGCGGCGTCGGAAAGACTACGCTCGCCGTCGCCGTCGCGGTGGAACTCACCCGGCGCGGCCATCTCGTTCAACTCTCAACGACCGATCCGGCGGCGCACCTGAGTGCGGTCTTGGATGGCGAGTCCTCGGGAGAGTTCGTCAATCTCAGCGTCAGTCGGATCGATCCGGACGTCGTGACCGCTGACTACACCGCCGAGGTCTTGGCTGAGTCGGGGTCGGGTCTGGACGCCGGAGCCTTCGCTGTCCTCGAGGAGGACCTACGCTCACCGTGCACCGCAGAGATCGCGGTGTTTCGAGCCTTCGCCCGGACGGTCGCGGCGGCGTCGGAACGCTTCGTGGTGCTCGACACGGCCCCCACGGGGCACACCCTTCTGTTGCTCGACTCCGCGCGGACCTATCACCAGGAGGTGAAGCGCCAAGGCGGAGCGATTCCGCCCGAGGTCGATGCTCTGCTCGAGCGTTTGACCGATCCGGAGTTCACGCACATACTGGTGGTGAGCCTGCCCGAGGCGACGCCCGTTCATGAAGCGGTGGCGTTGCAGAACGATCTGCGTCGAGCCGGCATCGAGCCGGCAGCGTGGGTCATTAACCAGAGCCTGCTCGCGGCGTCGGTGAGCGACCCCACGCTGGTCGCTCGGGCCAACGCCGAATCACGCGTCATCAACGAGGTTCTCGATCACTACGGCGCGACGACGGTGCTTCTTCCGATGCTTCCCAAGTCGCCCACCGGGATCGAGGGAATTGATGCGCTGGTTCACTCGCGCAGCACGGTGAGCCTCACGAAGTGAGGTGCTGCGAGGCACGTGCGTGTCTCTGATCATTCAGTCAGTGTAAAAAACTAGAAGGAGTGCATATGTCAAAAACTGTGATCTACCTGTTCCACGGCGACGACGACTCGCTGTCGGCCGGCTCGCACGTTGCCGAGCGAGTTCGTCAGGTGGCGGGTGAACAGGGTGTCGAGCTCGAGGTCTTCTGCTTCGGTCCGGCCCAAGGCGCGCTCAGTTCGTCAGGAGATTCGCTGGTACGCGCCGAATACAACCAGCAGATCGACGAGCTGGTCGAAGCGGGCGTGCCGGTCGGCGCCTGCCTCAACGCCGCGCGCGCCGCCGGCGCCGAGGAGGCACTGACCGCTCGCGGGATCACCCTTCAGTTCGCGCGTGACGCATTCGTGCGCTACGCGCTCGAGGGTGCCACCGTGGTGAGTTTCTGAGACCATGAGTGTCGACGATCCCCGCGCGAGCAGGTTGAGCGGGCTCATGAAATGGACTCTCGCTCGGTGGCTCGAGGACGCCGCCTTGCCGGCGTTTCAGGTGTTGGACACACGTTCGGCGCAGGGTCGACTCGATCCGCGCGTCAAGACCGTGACGGTGGCGGATCTGGTGCTCGCCCACGGTCACGCCTGTGATGGCCTACTACGTGGCGTGTGGGCGATGCGCGCGCTCGCCGACGTCGCCTTTGGCGATGCCCCGATTGATCGAAGCGACCTGCTCGTCGTGTCGAAGAACTCTCCCTGTCTGGGTGACGTGGCCGCCTATCTCACGGGAGGGCGCGCTCGCTTCGGCACGCACCGGCTGGATGACTCGCTCGGGGTGGGGTTCCAGTTGCAGCGGCTCTCATCGCGAGAGGCGTGGGAGGTTCGCGAGGAGCCGGGGTTCTTTCCCGCGAACATCGTCGCGTGGGAGGCGGACTTCGTGAAGGGCGAGCGCTCGGCGTCGCAGATGCGCGAACTGCTCGCGGTGCACGAGGCCGCGCAGTGGGATTGGGTGCGCGAAGTCTTGCTGTCCAGTGTCCCCCACGAGCATTACGCGGCGCGCCGGCTCACTGACTTCAATCCACCCGCCCCCCTGCACGAGGCGCGACGCACCGACACGGTGAATCGTCTGGTGCCCGCGCCACTCGACCTGCCGAGCCCCGACGATCCCACCCAGGTGGCCACACCATACGACCCCGAAACTTGGAATCACTGGCAGCGCCGTTACGCGGCCGGGCCGGACTCGATGTCCTGAGCCCGTGCGCCGGGCCAGCTATGAGGGCGAGTTTCCGTGGACATGGTCCGTGGTTCACGCCACCGAGGCGACCCACGACCGTGATGATGACGCACGAGCGGCCTTCGCGCGTCATCATGACGAAGACTAGCCACGGCATCCTGTGAGTTGCGGACAGGTCACGAGGCGCCAGGGTGCGGCAAGCGGCGGGCGCGGCTCGTCAGATGTCAGTTGTTGGTCCAAGCGACTCGGGCGACGCCGCGGCATCGACTCGTCTTATCGCTCGGCGATCAGATCGAAGACCGGTTCCGCGTCACCGAGAACCTTGGTGGCCATCGCATATCGCGCGATGTGCAGAGCCTCGAGCAACTTGTCGCTGCTGATCGATTGGACGCGGGCCTTGTTCAACATGGCCGTCGTGCATGCGTGGTTGGAAGTGGCGAGTGCCACGGCGAGGTAGACCAGCGTTCGTGTCTCGGGATCAAGGGCGCCACCTTCTCCAGGCATTGCGAAGGCGCTCGAACGAAACTGTTCGGCGACCATGCGCGGGTCTGACGTGGCGGCCTTCACGATCGCGGGTGGTATCTCTCCCATTGAGGCGCGCATTCCGGCGAGTATCTGGTCGATCTCTGTGGTGGGGGGCATCATCGTTGTCATGGCATTCTCCTACTTGGTCTGGGTTGAAACGGCTAGCCCCAATACCGTTTACTTAAGGTCTGAGGTAGTATTCTGGGGATATGCCACGCGCGGGGTGGGTGAAGCCAGAGACCGATCAGCGCCTGTCCGATCACATCTCCATCGGCGTGCTGACCCGGG
>JAJXXA010000055.1 GCA_021781335.1 Actinomycetes bacterium | reverse complement strand
GACTACTCTTACGAACATATGTTCGCTTTTTCACCTACACGTCCCCCACTTTCTCAGGATCTGATGTCCTCTTTGCAGCCGGTCACGCTCGCAAAAAGCCGTATGTTGCCGCTGGGAGCGCCCTGGAGCGCCCTTGTGCCTGGTGGCGGACTACGCCGTGGCTCGACAGTCCTCGTCCAGGCTCCGCCGGGTTTTGGCGGCCTCAGCCTCGCTCTCAGCCTCGTGAGCGAGTCCAGCGCACGTGGACATTGGAGCGCGGTGGTGGGCGTAGATGATCCAGGTGTGGTCGCGATTGCCGACCTTGGGGTTGATCTACGACGAGTGTTGTTCGTGCCTCGTCCTCGTGGCGCGTGGGCTGAATCAGCGGCGGATCTGCTCGATGGCGTAGACCTCTTGGTGGTGCGCGCGCCCTCACGCGCGTCACACGGCGTCGCCCGTCGCTTGGTAGATCGCGTACGAGAGCGCGGCACCGTGCTGATCACACTTTGCGAGCCGAGCGCACCGTGGCCGTTGCCAGTGGATCTCTCGTTCGATATAACCCGGTCCGAGTGGGCAACATCAGCGCGCCTTGATGCTCGCTATCTCACCGTGCGGGTTGGGGGGCGTGGCGAGGCTCAGCGCAGTGGTGAACACGTTGTGGTGCTGCCGAATCGAAGAGGTCGAGCGGCGGCAGGCTAGTGGAACGGCTCCTCGCTCTTTGGATCGAGACGCTCGGCGAAGAGAGACCCGACGGATCGGCGCTACGTGACTATCTCGCGATACTCGATGCGTTGATGGTGCTCTGCCCTTTCACCGAACCGGTGCGGCTCGGACTCTTCGTGCTACCCATACGCGCACCCAGCAGATTCTTCGGTGGCGAGACGGCGGTACTCGACGCTGTTCGTCAGAGCGTTCGCGACCTCATTGGTTGTGAGCCGTCGCTCGGCGTCGCCGACGGCCTCTTCTGCGCGGAACTCGCGGCCCGTGAGGGAGTGGTGTTGCCCGTGGGCGCCACCGATCACTTCCGCCGCGCGCAACCAATCAGTGTGCTGGGCCGAGAGGACCTCACGACCACGTGTCGACGTTTGGGCCTACACACGGTGGGGTCGTTCGCGGACCTGTCGCCAGCTCATGTGGCCGAGCGGTTCTCTGCGCCGATTGCCGAGCTCCATCGCGTTGCTCGAGGAGAGCTGAGCGAACTGAAGACCCAGCGCGACGCAACGCTTGCGCGCCGCCTTCGCGTAGAACGTGGCGAGAGTGAGATGACATCTGAGCAGATGGGGTTCTTCGGTCAGCGTGGAGCGGGCGATGACCGGGCGCAGGCAGCGGTGTATCGCGTGCGTCAACGTCTCGGGGTGGACGCAGTTATGGTTGCATCGCTTCGCGGGGGACGGGCCCCCGAAGATCGTGCGTCGCTCGTGCCCTTCGGGTCACCTGAACCTCCAACGGCAGAGACCGCGCCGTGGCCCGGTCAACTTCGCGCGCCCGCACCCGCAATGACGTTGCGTCATCGGGTGGCGGTGCAATTGATCGATCAGCGGGGCGATCCTATTCGCGTGGGATCGCGTGGATTCTTGAGTGCAGAACCGACATCGCTACTCTTCTCGAACCGTGTCCGCCACGAGGTGGCGTGGTACGCGGGGCCGTGGCCATTGGTTGAGCGCTGGTGGGTGCTCGACCGACGTCGTGCTCACGTACAGGTGGTACTCGCTCACGGCGAGGCGGTGCTGCTTGTAGCGGAACTCGATCGGTGGTGGATCGTTGGGGTGTACGACTGATGGCGGTCTACGGAGAACTTCACGCCCACTCCGGGTTTAGTTTCCTTGACGGCGCAAGTGATCCTGAGGAGCTCGTGAGCGAAGCGGCCCGCTTGGGCCTCACGGGCTTAGCCCTGACTGATCATCACGGTCTCTACGGCGTGGTGCGTTTCGCCGAGGCGGCGCGTGCGCTCGGGGTCGCGACTGTCTTCGGGGCTGAAGTGACCCTTGACGGACATGATGATCGAGTGGGGGTGCCTGATCCCGGCGGGGATCATCTTGTCATCCTCGCTCGGTCGCCCGAGGGCTATCGACGTCTGGCGACGATGTTGGGCGAGGCACATCTCGCGCGAGGAGAGAAAGGGGCGCCGAGGTTCACGCTCGAAGAAGTAGCACGCGATGCCGGTGAGTGGTTGGTGCTGACGGGGTGTCGCAAAGGACCATTGACGCGTGCGCTGATGCGCGAAGGTCCGCGTAGTGCCGATCGCGAACTCGCACGCCTCATCGAAGCCTTCGGACGCGAGAACATCGCGGTAGAACTGTGGGACCACGGTGGATTCGATGACGTCGCGCGTAATGATGTCCTCGCTCAAGTCGCGCTGAACCGAGGTGTTGCGCCAGTGGCGACGGGCAACGTCCATTACGCCACACCTGATGCGTTCGCGCGCGCCAATGTCTTATCGGCCATTCGTGCGCGTCGCAGTCTCGAAGAGATGCAGGGGTGGCTTTCGGCGTCGCCCCTTGCGCATCTACGTGGGGACGCCGAGCAGCGGCGTCGTTTCTCGCGATGGCCAGGCGTGGTTGACTACGCGGGGGAACTCGTCGTCGAGTTAGCCTTCGACCTGCGCTTGGTTGCTCCGAACCTTCCGGCATTCCCCACACCCGAAGGAACCGACGAACAGTCGTACCTGACAGCGCTGGTGAGCAAGGGAGCGACATCACGTTATGGTCCGCGTGACGCCGAGCGCGTGGCGGGTGCGTGGCGCCAGATCGATCACGAACTCGGCGTCATCGGCGCGCTCGGCTTCGCGGGATATTTCCTCACTGTGTGGGACATCACGGAATTCTGTCGGCGTGAGAACATCTATTGCCAGGGTCGAGGTTCGGCTGCGAATTCTGCGGTGTGCTTCTCACTGGGCATCACGAATGCGGACGCGGTGGCCCTTAACCTCTTCTTCGAGCGGTTTCTGTCACCGGCACGTGATGGCCCACCCGATATCGATGTCGATATCGAGTCGGGTCGGCGTGAAGAGGTAATCCAATACGTCTATGAGCGTTACGGGCGACGTCACGCGGCTCAGGTCGCGGCGGTTATCACGTATCGACCGCGCTCGGCGCTACGCGATGTAGCACGAGCCTTTGGATTTTCTGAGCAGGAGGCGAACGCGCTACGCGACAGTGTTGATCGTCAGAGCATGACCGCGACCTCGAGCGAGGTGCCCGAGTTGGTGGTGTCGATGGCCAATCAGTTGCTCACGCGACCACGTCATCTGGGTATCCACTCAGCCGGAATGGTGCTCTGCGACCGGCCGGTACTCGAGGTCTGCCCGGTGGAGTGGGGGCGCACGCCCGGACGAACGGTTCTGCAGTGGGACAAGGATGATTGCGCCGCTATTGGCCTGGTGAAGTTCGACCTTCTGGGGCTCGGTATGCTCGACGCCCTGCATCGGGCGGTGGACCAGGTGTCGGCTTTTCACGGCGTTAATCTCGACTTGGCCACACTCCCTCAGGAGTCGGCGGTCTACGACCTGCTGTGCGAGGCGGACACTGTCGGGGTGTTTCAAGTCGAGTCGCGTGCGCAGATGGCCACGTTGCCCAGAGTTCAACCGCGCTGCTTCTATGACTTGGTCATCGAGGTGGCCCTTATACGTCCGGGCCCCATTCAGGGGAATGCCGTGAATCCCTACATACGCCGACGTCGTGGTGATGAGCCTGTGACGTACCTACACCCGCGGTTGGAGCCGATCTTGTCACGAACACTCGGTGTACCGCTCTTCCAGGAGCAACTCATGGAGATGGCTGTGGCGGTTGCTGGATTCTCACCCGCCGAGGCGGATGAACTGCGTCAAGCTATGGCTGCGAAACGCTCGGAGCTTCGAATGCTCAAACTCAAGAGTCGTTTTTATGCTGGCATGGCGGCTAACGGCATCACGGGTGGCGCGGCGGATCAGCTCTTTGATGCATTGGCGGCGTTTGCGAATTTCGGATTTCCCGAGTCGCATTCGGTCTCGTTCGCGCACCTCGTGTACTGCTCAGCATGGATCAAGCACCATTATCCGGCGGCGTTCCTCGTGTCTTTGTTGAATGCTCAGCCACTTGGTTTCTGGTCACCTCAGAGTCTGGTTGCCGACGCGCAGCGTCATGGCGTCGTGGTGCATCGTCCCGATGTCAACCGATCAGGGGTCGAGGCGACGCTGGAGGGTGACGCCGAGCACCCCGATGTTCGACTCGGTTTGGCGACGGTGCGCGCCATAGGGAGCGAGCTGGCTGCACGTATCGTGCACGGCGCACCGTGGCGAGGCCCCGAGGACCTTGTTCGTCGTGCGGCATGCCAGCAGCATCACCTCGAAGCGCTGGCGGCGGCGGGGGCGTTGGATTCGTTCAAGAAGAGCCGACGCGCACAGGTCTGGGCCGCCGGTCCGGCAGCCCAGGGGACCCCCGATCGGTTGGCGGGGGTGGTGACCGGCCTCGAGGCGCCCGAACTTCCACGCACAACCGAACTAGAGCGAGTAGCCGATGACCTCTGGTCAATGGGACTCACGCCCGACACGACGGCCATTGCGTTAGCGAGAGACGAACTCAATCGCCGAGGTGTGACGCGTGCGGACGCGTTGAGTTCGGTTGAAGCAACGCGAGTTACCGTGGCTGGTGTGGTGACGCATCGTCAGCACCCCGAGACGGCCAATGGTGCGGTCTTTTTGAACCTCGAGGATGAGACGGGCCATGTCAACGCGATCTTCTCCAAGGGTGCGTGGGCCCGCTGGTCGTTGGTGGCTCGACGTTCGCCGGCGTTGGTGCTCCGTGGTTCGCTGCAGCGAGGTCAAGGCACCCTCGCTTTGATGGTCGAGTCAGTAGAACCCCTGACGCTCGGTGCAACGGTTCCCTCGAGGGACTGGCACTAGATACGACGCTCACCACTAACGATCGTTGTAACCCGCGCCGATACCTCTCGAGGGACCGTGGTGGCGTACGGCCTCAGACAAATCCTGCAGGAACTCATCGGCGTACTTCTCGTGCAGCGGAGAGATCATCATGTGCAACCCGTGGGGCCGGGCCGTTCGATTCAAGTTCCAGCCGCGGTCGTCCATCACGTCACCAATCGCGAAGATGTCGTCATCGAGCGAAGTGAACGTGAGCAGCGGACCAATGGGAGTACCGAGCACGCGCAGACCGTCAATCGATCCGATGCCGCTGCGGATCTTTTCGGTGGTCGCGAGAAGACTCGACATGAGCTCGAGATATCCGTCCTCGCCGAGGTAGTGCATCGTCGCCCAAGCGGCAGCGATCGGGCTCGCCGCACGTGCGCCCGCCATTGAGGCGGTGCGGTAACGCCCAGAGGGCCACACGTCGTAATCGAAGGTCTGGTGCGCCAACCACGTCGCATCACGGTAGACAATGACTGAAGCACCCTTGGTGGAGTAACCGTATTTGTGCACGTCACACGACATCTGCGTGACACCATCGAGACGAAAATCAAATGGCGGTACTTCGTAGCCCAGGCGCTCCATGAACGGCAGCACGAAGGCTCCGATGCACGCATCAGAATGAAAGGGGATGGCGCGACTGAGCGCGAGCGCGGACATCTCTTCGATGGGGTCGATGATCCCGTGAGGGTTACCGTACGCCGACCCGACGCACAGCACGGTGTTCTCGTCGATGGCGTCGCTCATCGCGCCGACATCGGCGGCGAACGACGAATCGATTGCCGTGGGACGGATCTCGAGACCGGTGTAGAAGGCGGCTTTCGCGAAGGCGGGGTGGGCCGATTCGGGAAACACAATGTTGCCCTTCGTAATCCCCTTTTCCTCACGGGCACGTTCGCGACTCACGAGCACCGAGAGAAAGATCGACTCGGTGCCACCCGAGGAGAAGCCCGAGCCACCGCGCTCGGGGGCATTGACCAGCGCTGAGGTCATCTCGACCACGTCTCGCTGCATCGAGGCGAGACTCGGGAATTTGAGCGGGCTGAGGGCATTTTCGAAGACGTAGGCGAGGTTCGCTTCGATGAGCAGTTCATCGAGATCACTGCGGCCCGTTGGGTACACCAGGTTGAACGTGCGCCCGTGATGCCAATCCGCGTCTTGGTTCTTTCGAGCAAAAAGCTCAGCGAAGACCGCAGCACTGGACTGACCATGGGCCGGAATCGTCACCCTTGGTCGCGCGGACTGCTCGCGATCGCTCTTTTCGTGTGTCATGTCGATCCTTTGGTAGTGACCGATTTCACCTTAAGACGAGCCGTCAGAAGTGTCCAAACGACCCGCTCTCTACGTATATTTGTGCACACGGTACGGTTGGTTCACGTCGACAAAGAGGAAGGACTAGTGATCCCAAGTTCCACAGTCACCGTCGCTGCGCTGCAGATGACTTCGGGCGCCGATACCCACTCCAATGTCGAGCACGCATTCGCCTTGCTAGAAGAGGCGGCTGGATCGGGCGCGACGTATATCCAGTTACCTGAGTACTTCAACTACTACGGCCCAGCGTCGAACTACGGCGAGGTCGCCCAGCCCATTGCGGGACCTCTGACCGATCGACTCTGCAAATTCGCGAAGACCCATCGTGTGGTGCTCCACGTCGGAAGCATGCTTGAGCGTGTCGAGGGGGCCACGAAGTTCTTCAACACGAGCGTGGTCATCAGTACGGGGGGTGACATCCTCGCGACCTATCGCAAGGTCCATCTCTTCGATATTGACGTGCCCGGTGAGGTGTCCTATCAGGAATCGCGCGCAATCAGCGCTGGCCAGGAACTCGTCACCGTTGAGCTCGATGCGTTCACGCTGGGGATGTCGATTTGCTTTGACGTGCGTTTTCCCGAACTCTATCGAAGCCTCGCTCTTCGAGGCGCGACGGTGCTTGGGGTGCCGTCGGCCTTCAACGCCCGCACGGGTCAAGCGCATTGGGACGTGCTCGTGAGGGCGCGCGCGATTGAGAACCTCTGCTTTGTGGTCGCAGCCACCCAAGCCGGTACCACCGCGCAAGGACTTTCGTCGTACGGACACGCGATGATCGTCGACCCTTGGGGAGAGGTGCTCGCGACGAGCCACGGTGACGATGAGCAAGTGGTTGTGGCGAGCATCGACCTCAACGAGGTCTCTCGTCGCCGCGCACAGATTGCAACGCTCGCTCTTCGCCGTCCAGACCTGTACGGACTGCGTGTCGATAATGGGTGATCTCGAGTTGGTAGTTCGGCGTTTCGCTCAGGTTGAGGATGAACCCACGAGTCTTAGTTAAACAATGACTTAATTTCATCTCATCTACGCGATGCGTTGACTGTCGCATTCGAAGCCAAAGCGCCACGTTCAGATCTGACTTGTTTGCAATCAACGGTTGAAGTCACATCTGAGCGTGCTGGCTAACCTCTGCGTTAATGAATGATGTGCGCGAGACAATTGGTGTTGCTGTGGTGGACGACCACTTGATGGTCGCCGAGATGTTGTCACAGCTAATTGCTTCTCAAGACGACATGCGACTCGTTGGGGTAGCGCATGGCGTGGGTGAGGCGATAGCGCTCGTCGAGTCTGAGCGGCCCGATGTGGTGCTGATGGATTTCATCTTGCCCGATGGAGATGGAATTTCTGCGGTAAGGACGATTATTGATCGATGTCCCACTACGCACGTGGTCATGCTGTCAGGTACTGACACCGACGATCTTCTCGAGCGAGCCATTGAAGTTGGTTGCGTGGGGTATCTGGTCAAGAATCGTCCGGTTGACGATGTCCTTCGAGCGATCCGTGGTGCCGCTCGAGGTGAGTTGCTCTTCAGCGCTCCTGAACTCTCACGACTGCTTGGACGGCTGCGAAAACCTTCGAGCCCGAGTGTTGAGTGGTTGACCGCTCGTGAGCTTGAAGTACTGCGCTTGCTCGCTAAAGGCCACTCGACCGAGGGCATCGCGAGCCAATTGTTCATTTCGGTCAATACCGTGCGCAATCACGTCGGTCGGATCCTCAACAAGCTGGGCGCGCACTCCAAGCTCGAGGCGGTGGCGATCGCCGCTCGCGACAAGTTGGTCAACCTCAACGACTAGCTCGACGTCTCGGGCGGTGTTGGGTCAGTATCTCATTTTTGGACATCCAAGATGTGGCGAATGGTCCGCGCAACCCTGGTTGTCTGGTACGGCTTTTCGATCACGACGAAGTCTTCGAAATCCTCTTCAGCGAGCTCGCGAGTCAGAAGTCCAGCGGTGTATCCCGAGGTGAAGATCACCTTTAGACCAGGTCGTTCCTTGAGGAGCCGCTCGGCGAGCTCGCGCCCGTTCATGCCCGGCATGGTCACGTCGGTGAGCAGGACGTCGATTGGTCGGTCACTGGCTCTCGCGACCTCAAGGGCTTCGGCGCCACTGGACGTGTGCAGCACGTTGAATCCGTGTGAGCGAAGTGCGGTGACGAGCAAGTGACGAGCCTCCTCAAAGTTCTCCACGATGAGAACCGTCTCAGTTCCGAAGATGTCGAGATCGTCATCGGGCGGTAGCGAGATTCTCGGCGCCGGGGCTTCGAGTTCATCGTCGAGGGCGACAGCGGGGAAATAGAGGCGGAAACTTGTGCCAATCCCCACCTCGCTCTCTACGCTCAAGTGACCATGACCTTGACGCACGATGCCGTAGACCGAGGCGAGTCCGAGGCCCGTACCCGTGGACTTAGTCGAGAAGAACGGTTCAAAGACCCTCCTCCTCGTCTCCTCATCCATACCGATGCCGTCGTCGATCACTTCAAGCGCGACGTAGGAGGTCGTGGCGTCGCTCTCGAATCGCAGTGAGCGGGCCTGTTCTGGGCCGATCATGCGAGAGCGCAATTGGATGGTTCCACCTTCTTCTAATGCATCAGCCGCGTTCGACACAAGGTTGAAGATGCACTGTTGGATCTGAGATGGGTCAAGCGCCGCGTAGGCGAGCGGCGAGTGTAGCGACGTCGTCAACGTGATCCCGGGGCGGATCAAGGGTTCGAGGAGTTGCATCGCATCGGTGATCGCGTCATTGAGATTGATCAACGTGGGTCGGTGGGTCTGTTGACGCGAATACTCGAGCAATTGTCGAGTGAGTCGGGCCCCACGACCTACCGCATCTTGGATCCGAGCTGCGGCGAGCGCACCCTGGTCCTCGCCCGCGCTTGATGAGATCATCGATGCGTAGCCCTGAATGACGAGTAAGAGATTGTTGAAGTCGTGGGCAATGCCTCCCGCGAGTGTTCCGATTGCTTCGAGTTTCTGAGACTGGGCCAGCTGACTCTCGAGACGTTGTCGGTCTGTGTAGTCCGAGATCACGCCGACGTAGCGGATGAGTTCGCCCTCATCGTCGAAGAATGGAAAGAGGGCGAGGTGATTCCAGAAGGGTTCGCCGTTCTTCTTGTAGTTGATGAGATCGACATCGCAGGCAACGTGCGCACTTAGGGCATCTCGCATGCGCTGGACCGTCTCAAGGTCGGTATCGGGGCCCTGGAGAAAGCGACAGTTCCTTCCCACCACTTCGGCAGAGTTGTAGCCCGTGAGCTTCTCGAAGCTGGTGTTGACGAATGTGATCGGATAGTCGGGAACCGTTCCGTCGGCGACCACAAGTCCGTGCGAGATCTTGGCGAGCGCGTAATCTCTCATCTTGGTCAATTCGATCAAGTTGCTCAGCGCGTCGCGCTGCTCGTAATGGGTGAGCGCGAATGACATCATCGACGCCACATTCTCGAGAATGGAGGCGAGCTCGGGGGTGAAGAAGTCTCTGACATTCGAATAGAGAGTGAGTGACGCAACGGCGTCCCCGTCGGACAAGAGAGGAAGCGACATCGCTGAGAGGAAGTGTGAGCGTTGGGCGGAGTTGTGCCACGGTCTCATGTCGGGGTCATCGGCGATGGAATTGACAATGACGGGCTCTTTGGAGACTAGTGACCTCCCGACGGGCCCCTTGGCGTAGACATCACCATCGATTGCGGTGAACAGCGCTTCATCGAGGTATCCGCGGTCTTCGCCACTGCGAGCGAGCGAGTGCACCGTTCCGCCGGCTAATACTCCGACCCATACAAACTTCACACCGCCAATGTCGTGCAGTACGTGACACAACTCTTCGTACAGTTGGTGGGCACTCGTGCTTCGCAGGCACGTCCGTGTCGCCTCCTCGAGCACGCGCAATCGTTCGCGCACTTCGACAAGCGATGCATCCTCGCCGTCATTCGTAAAATGAGGGGTTGTCACGGACCCGTTTCTTCTCAAGTTGTTTTGTCGCCTAAATCGCAATGTTAACGCTGCTCTTTGTCGAAACTACGCAGAAGATCGTTCGAGACCTGTGCCACGTGTCGCCACCGTGAAGCGATGACGTGTTGGACCACGGTGTCATCGAGAAGTCAGTGAAGTGCCGCAACGATCAATTCGATGACGCGACGCCGAAGGCAAGAAGGCTATTGGGTGATGCACCGGGGGAACCGAGGCCGGTTGCGTTCGCGTAGCCGCCGTCAAGTGTCGCAGCCCCATTCGTGATTGGCGAGAGGGCCGATGCACTCTGGTAGAGATGGGCGACGGGATTGGTGTTGGTTGTATTCGAGCTCTTCGCGAGCGCGAAGAGGGCACTGATGATCGGCGCCGCGACACTGGTACCGCCGGCGATGAGTGAGCCGTTGCTCTTGTATGAGTCGTAGATCCACACGCCGGTCGCTGGGTTGGCGTCGGCGGCGATGTCCGCGACGGAGCGAGTGGCGCAGGGCAGGTTGTGTTGCCACGCGGGCTTGGCTTCGTAGACGCTGCAACCTGAGGCCGTCTTTGACCACGCCGTTTCGAAGCCGTTGCGGACCCCGGTATCTGAACGCTGCACGAGCGTGGTTCCACCGACGGCGACGACGTTCGGTGCCGCCGCCGGGAACTCGACACCTTGTCCCGATTCTCCGGCGGCCGCGACAATCGGAACGCCGGGGTGGTTGAAGTACAGCTGGGCGTCGGTGACCTCACCCGGGTACTCCGCGGTGCCGTAACTGTTGGAGACCACGTCGGCGCCCATCATGACCGCGGTGTTCACCGCGGCACCGAGGTCGCTCATCGCGGAACTCTTCGCCTCGAGTACCAAGATCTGACAGGTCGGGCACAGGGCGCTCACCATGTCGACATCGATCGACGCCTCTTGGCTCCAGCCCACACTAGGTGCGGGAAGAGGGGACTGCGCGCCGTTCTGATTCACCACTTGGATCGAGCACGACGTGGCACCTTCGCTGATGGGTCGACGTGGACACGTCGGGAGGTTGAAACTTCGTCGGTAGTGCGCCAGGTCGCTGACAAGCATTGGATCATTGAACGCAACGACGACAGCGACGATCCGTCCAGCCGCGTTCTGTGAGGCGCTGAGCGACGCGACGTTGTACGCGGATTGTAGGTACGCGGGAGAGTAGGCACCGCCATCACCCAGCGATGCGTTCGTTGCATGCGACGAGTGCGATGCTGTATCGAGTTGACCTGCGTTCACGATCACTGCATTGCAGTGTGCGTAGCCAACGCGCGTGTCCGTAGCGCACGGCACTCGCAGCACTGTGCGCGCGCTCACGGTGGCGCTCGATGCGCTTGACGATACGGGGCTGACGAGAAGGCTGCCAGCGAGCAATCCACCGATGCTGATCGCGGTCAGCGTGCGACTGAGACGTGTTCGCATCTGACCTCCCTTGTCGCCAGTCCCCCTTGTGAGGACTGCATTTCAGGCTCATAACGAGTCTGGGGAAGTAACGACTGCGCGTCATGATGTGAATTCGCTGAAAGTTGATAGCCAACTCAGGTCATTGTGAGTAGTGCAGATGTGTCAGCGCCGTGAAGTAGTGAGGCGCTCTAGGGCGTGGCTCTAGGGCGTGCGAAGTGAACGTCGCTCAGTAGATCTGTTGGTCCTTACGCCGTAGTCGTCGTACTAGGCGCGGTCTTCGTTCAGCGCAGCGTCAGTTTGTGACGCCGGGATTCATGTGGAAGCCGGGTTGGTGTTTGAGGATCTCGCGACGAGCAATGGTCATCTTGTGTACCTCATCGGGTCCATCGGCGATTCGCAATGTCCTCTGGTGCGCGTACATTTGGGCGAGCGGAAAGAATTGGCTCACACCAGCGGCACCGTGCACCTGGATGGCGCGATCGATCACCTTGAGCGTGACATTGGGGATGGCCACTTTGATGCCCGAAATCTGGCTCGCGGCAGCACGGTTGCCGACAGTGTCCATGAGGTACGCGGTTCTAAGGACGTACTCACGCGCCATGTCAATCTCGATTCTCGATTCGGCGATCCAGTCCTGGATCAGTCCCTTGTGGGCGAGACTCGTCCCGAAGGTGACTCGCTCGAGCGATCGGATGACCATGAGTTCGAGCGCCCTCTCCGCCACACCGAGTGATCGCATGCAGTGATGGATGCGGCCGGGTCCGAGGCGTGCCTGGGAGATCGCGAAGCCGCCGCCCTCCTCGCCGAGCAAGTTGTCCACCGGGACCCGCACGTCGCGGTAGATGATCTCAGGGTGTCCACCTCGTTCGGTGTAACCAAAGACGTGGGGATCGAGACCGAGTTCGACGCCGGGGGTGTCCTTGGGGACCACGATCATCGATTGTTGTAGGTGACGTGCCGCATTGGGATTGGTCTTACCCATGACGATGAGCACCTTGCACCGCTCGGATCGCGCTCCTGAGCTGAACCACTTTCGTCCGTTCAAGACGTACTCGTCACCATCGCGATCGATTGACAGTCCAATGTTGGTGGCATCTGAGGATGCGATGTCAGGCTCCGTCATTGAAAAGGCGCTTCGAATCTCGCCCGCGAGAAGAGGTTCGAGCCATTCTGCCTTGACACGGTCCGAACCGTATAGGTGCAGGATCTCCATGTTGCCCGTGTCGGGTGCGTTGCAGTTGAGGGCTTCGGAAGCGAATGAGACGCGTCCGAGCATTTCAGAGATCGGCGCGTAGTCGAGGTTCGAAAGCGGTGTGCCGGGTATGCCAGGACGAAGGTGTGGCAAGAACAGATTCCACAAGCCGCGGTCCAGCGCGGCGGCCTTCAGTTTGTCGAGCACGGGTGGGTACCCATCGGGACCAACGGAGGCGAGTTGGTCGTAGTAAGTCTGCTCGTTCGGCAGAATCACCGAATCCATGTACCGACGCACCTCTTCATGCATCTCGAGACCTTGTTGGCTGAACTCGTACGGCATGGATGACCTCACTCGCTGAATCGGCGTCGGCGCCTATCGCCGAGGATACTCACTGGCGCATCGGCACAACGTCAGTGGTCAGCGTGCGATTCCGTTTCGATCTTGCGCCAGTTCACATGTGCACAATCCAATTGGAATCCGCAATATCTTGCTTCTGGCGCGAGGTGGTGACACGACACAAAATCACCACCAACTAACGTTTAACCCAGTGAAACCCCTCTCGCAATACTGGCGTCGCCGTAGTCCGCTGCGCACCGTCGTCTTTGGCACCGTCGTGACGGTGACTGCACTCGTGGCGGTGCCGAACCTGGGCTCTCCACATCGCTCGCTCGTCAGTTCCACGACGATCGTTCCTTCGACCACCACTACCATCGGCCTCTCGACGGTGACCACCGTTGCCTCAAGTACGCCCGTGCCTCAGTCACTGCGGTTGCCGTGGCCGAGCATCGCGAGTGCCGCCGTGGTGGTGCCGGCGCTTTCCATCGCCGCGACATCGGCGCGACAGCCAGTCGTGCCGATCGCGAGCATCACCAAGTTGATGACCGCGTGGGTGGCACTGCAGAAATTGCCCCTCGCGCTAAATCAGCGAGGACCGTGTCTCCAAGTAAGCGCCAGCGATGTCGCGCTCTACAACCATGACGTGGCGACCGACCAGTCAAGCGTGAAAGTGGCCCTCGGCGAGACGTTGTGTGAAGGGATGCTGCTTCAAGGCATGCTCGTGCACTCGGCTGGCAACTTCGCCCAGATGCTCATTGAGTTGACGCACATGAGTGACGCCCAGTTCGTCAACGAGATGAACAAGGCGGCGTTGTCGTTCGGTCTGAAGCACACCCACTACGTGGATTACTCGGGCATATCGGCTGGCGACGTGTCCACCGCGCAAGAACAGACCGTTGTTGCCGTGAATCTCATGACCAACGAGCCCATCGTGCGCCACATAGTGTCACTCCCGTCGGTGAAACTCCCCGTCGCGGGCACGGTCGCCTCCTACACGCCCTATGAGGGGCAGTACGGCGTAGTGGGAGTCAAGTCCGGCTACACGATTCCCGCAGGCGGATGCGACGTGATGGCGATAGATGTCAATATTGATAACACCGTCATTCCGATCTACGCGGTCGTGATCGGTGTACACGGGGCCAACGCCATCAATCGATCGGGATTCATCGGATTGCAGTTGCTCGACATGATCCGCTCACGCATCCGAGTTGAAACAACGGCCGCGGGCCGCGTTGTGCAGTGGATTGGCTGGCCCGGGTACGTGACAACAACAACGACGACAACCTCTACCACCACGACGACAGGTCCGTCGTCTACGACTTCTACAACAACGACACCCTCGACGACCACGACCCTTCACTAGTGGTCCGTAGGTCGACCCCCGCGTTTGTTGGAGGGTTCGAAGAGGGGCTGGGCGCCTGCGAGTTTCCAGTCAGTTCGTGGGCAGGTGAATAATTGGTAGAAGGCCTCAATCATCGCGTCATAGTTCGCACGCCAACCAACGAAATCGGCCCAGGCGGCGTCGCGGTCGCTCAAGATCGCGATACCGCTTCTCTCAAGGCGGCCCAGCACCAGGTCGAACTCGTCCCGAGAGATTGAGATCGGCGTAGTGCGGCTTGGGTGCGTTTCGTAGGGCACCTGAAAGTAGTCACTGATACGTCGAAAGGTGAGCCACCCAGAGCGAATGCACAGTCCCGCAGTGGGCGAGGCGGGCAGGTCCACCGCCGCATTGAAGAGCGCCGCCGCGTCGAGCACGTTCGCTGCGGCGGTGATCCACGTTTGATCGGGGTCGGGTGATCGATAGAAGTTGAGGATGGTGAGGGTCGTGTGTGTCTCGCCGACCTCTATGAACCATTGTTCCCACTCGCGCCAGAGTTCATCGAGACGTTCATAGGAGTCGACGCTCTTCGCCATCTCGATGACTCCCCAGGGGGTCGTTGGCATTCCGGCGCGCACGGAGAGTCGAGAGACCGAAATCTCGCGACGCTGGAACGCGGTGTAGAGCGTCGGGATAAAAGAGATAAGAAGGGCCAACAGGGTGAGACCGACACCCGCTTCGACAAATCCGAGCGTCACTTGGGCCGCACCACTACCCGACGCAGTTCCTAGTGTGAACAGAGACGCGCCCGAGATCTGAAATGCTCGAGCAAACGAACCGACCCCTGACGCCATGAACGCAAAAGCGAAGGCCACGACGCTGAGCCCGAGCCAAGTTGCCTGATAGCCAAGCAGTACGAAGGACGCGTACATCGACAGAATGCGGTCGCGTGCGGCGTAGGACCGATTGGCACGGGCCAACATGCGAAAGCCCGCGCCGATGACTTGACCGAGGTAGTGACTGAGACGCACCTTGGCCACGCGAGGCAGTAGAAACGTCCGGACCGCGGCATCGAGTACCACGAGCTGAAGGGTCAGGGCGACAATCGCGTATAACACTCGTAACCAAGCGGCCATGTCGGTCAACTCCCGTCGTTAAAAGGTTCGAGGCCCATCGCTTACGTGATATCGACTCGATGCGTTACGAGAGTGTAGGAGCATTGCGAGCCTTGCGCACCCGAAGGCTGATCGATCGTGCGTTGAGTCTCAGTTTCGCTCAGTCGGCGGCGACGTATCCGACGGCTGCGTCGTGACCACCGGGTGTGGGGGAGACCAGAACTCCTTGACAACGACTTGAATGGTGGCGGCGATGGGTATGGCGAGTAGGACGCCGACGAACCCCCCAAAGATGCCACCAACCCACGATCCCACTTCGGCGCCAACGAGAATCGAGACGAACACGGTCAGAGGATTGAGTTTTACCGCTTTGCTCATGATGATCGGATTCAGCACGTGATTTTGAATCACCAGGTACACGAGAAAGACAATGAGCGTCACGACGCCCGCAGTGAACGAGTGTCCGAGCGCGAAAAGCACAGTGGGAAAGCCGGCCAGTGCTCCACCAACAGATGGCAGAAAGTCGACGAGCGCGACCCAAAGACCAAAGAGAAGGGCGAACGGCACGTGTAGGAGTGCCAGCGTGATGAACACGACGAGCCCCCCGAGCAGCGAGATCACGAGGCTACCCACGACGTAGCCGAGTGCCGCTTGGCTCACTTGCTCGCTCACTCGTACTAGCCGGGCTGCGTGCACCGGCTGCATCATCGAGAGCACGGTCTCTTTGATCTTGGGTGCCTCGAGCAAGAGCAGCACGACGAAAGCAAACATCGTCACGGCGAGCAGAGAGATCGAGACTGCACCTTTGCCCAGCGCGAGTGCCGGTTTGCTCAAACCATTGGCGAGCGGGATCAACTTGGACGAGTTGCGTTCGAACCAGTGCTGAATGTGATAGCGGGTGAGTAGATGGCCAATCCACCCCTTGCCGTGTTGAGCCTTGCTCACGTAGGTCGGCAGCGTGTTGGCGAGGTGCGTGAGGCTGTTGACCAAGGGGTCACCGAACACGAAGGCCAGCGTGATGAATACCACCACCGAGGCGAGGCTGATGAGCGCGACGGCGAACCCTCGTCGAGGTATCTTCCATCGCTGGAGTCCGTCGACGAGTGGATTCAAAATCAGAGCGATGAAGCTTCCAACCAGCATCAGCAATAAGACGTCGCGCAACCGGTAGAGCAGTTTCGCGAGCGCGTAGACAGCAACGACCGACAGAATTGTGACGAAGATCGTCTTGAGGGGCACGTTGTTCGCCTGGGCGCGCTTGAACATCTTCTCACGACGAGTGTCAAGCGCTGACTTGTCCTGTGGGGGCTGGTCCGACACGACTGATGCACTCCCTGGGTAGATCTCTGCGAGTTACGCTATCGCTCCAATAAGTGACAGGTAGACCGCTTCGAGACGGTGGGGCTGGTTCGTGTCGTTGCGCGGTACTCAGCTTGATTGCGTGAGGGCTTTCAAGCGACCGAATCGCCGACGGTAGAGGATCCAACAGACGCCACCGGCGATGGTCGGAAGCCAGTAGGAACCGACTCGAAACGCCAATGTCGCAACGACGGCACTCGCGCTGGGCACGTTGGCGAGGACGAGAAGTCCACTCAGGCTCGCCTCCACGATGCCGAGGCCACCCGGGGTCAAGGGCAAGAGAGCGATGACTGCGGTGGCGGCGTACGCGAGCAGGACGAGCGAGGGATTGGGGCGCGCACCCGTCGCGCGAAGTGCCGCGAGCAGGCTCAAATAGTCCAGCCCGATACGTCCGGCGACGAGCAGGATCGCTTTCCACCAATTCTGTCCGAGATCGGCCTTCACCAGGTCACGCTCGTCGAGGAGCCGTTGTGGAAGGTCAGTGGTGCGCGCACGACGCGGCAACTTATTGAGCAGCCACTGGATGGTTCGCCCCATCAAAAGCAGCACGTTGTCGGTCGTCAACAACACAATGCCCAGCGCCATGATCAAGATGAATCCGATGAAGCCCAGCTCTCCAGCGTGCACGAGACCGGTGCTTACGGTCACGCCGCCAAAGATCACCGGTAGTGCGAAGATCGGCAACGAGAAGAGCCCGGCGATCCCGATGATCGAAGACACCGTCAGACCGCTCGCGGCCTGGACGGTGTCGATGCCGGCATTGGCCAACATGCGAAACTGAACGCTCGCGCCGACCGCGTCGCCGCCGGGCAGCGTATTGGTGACTGCGTTGCCTGCGAGGGCGGCGGTGACGACAGTGAACCAGCTTTTACAGCGAAGCACTAGGCGAAGAAGCGCCATCGCGCACAAGAAACTGGCGATCTCGGCGCCCACGACGAGCAGTAACCACCATGGTTCGAGTTTGAACAATCGAGGCCACGAATCGACGACTCGAACAAGACCAGGTAGCACAACGTAGAGCGCGAGACCCATGACAATGACGGCGATGACCCGACCCGTTGCCGACTTGTTCCCTGACGGTGTCGGCTCGTTGCTCACTGGTCCAAACTACGCGACGATCGGCGCTGGTCTTTCGCGGACCGTCATACACATAGCAATCCCTTGAGTGCGAGGAGGGCCAGTGCGACACACGCGACGAATCGCCCTCTCGTCAGGCACTCGTGCAGTCATCACCGTACTGGCGAGATCGCCGTCTTCTCGAGAGTGTCGTGCGGCTGCCTTTAGACAAAAGCGTGCTCGGGGCGCTCGCCGAGTTCGACTTGTTCGCGAACATACGCCTGCACGAGAGGCAGATCGTCGGCGTGGGTCACACCGACGCAGTGCGACGTGGTGGCGAGCACATCGAATCGAATGGGTACGTGATGCAGGATCTTGCCCACGAGGACCGGCAGCTGGGCTTCGGGCTCAGCGACGAAATCGTGCACTTCCATCTCGGCGTGCAGGATTGGCCACATGGAAGGCTGGAAGCCCCAGAGGTTCATCGAGACAATGGAGTCTGAAGCCAACGTCGAGGGTGAGTGTCCGTCATCCGAGACGTATCCGTCACCTGATACGTGCACCTGACGGCGCTCCCAAATATCGGTGAGGTGACCATTGACCACGTGACAGACGCCACGGGTGACCGGAAGCTCTCCGACCAACGCGTTGTTCAATTGGAAACCGATGAGACAACAAGTCGACTTCGAAAGGAGGTGCTCGCCCAGCTTCATGAATGCATCGCGGCCATAGAGGTCGTCGGCATTTGAGACGCCGAAGGGGTGCGACGCGTCAAGGTACGGCTGCGCAGCGATCACCGCGTCGACGGTGCCGCGTGGCTCGTCTTGCACCGCGAAGTCAACACTTCGTTCCTTTGGCCAGTGTTGTTCGACGTGCGCGCGGATCTCGTCACCCGTATCAGGGTTGACGACGATAACGATGTGCTGAAAGCCGGCCGCATACGCGTCGGACGCGATCAAGTCGATGATGCCTTCGCCGTGCACGCCAATCGGCGCCAACTGCTTCAGTCCGCCATAACGACGGGCCTGTCCAGCGGCCAGGATGACAAGCGCGGAACCGTTCATTACGACCAACGTACGATGGCCGACGCCCAGGTCATTCCAGCACCGAATCCGGTCAACAACGCGTACTCGCCGGTCTTGATCCGGCCATTGTTACGAGCGTCGTCAAACGCGAGTGGGATCGAGGCACTCGATGTGTTGCCGTATCGATCGAGTACGACCACTGCTCGCTCCATGTCGATGCCCAGGCGTTGTGTCGCGGCCTGGATGATGCGGATGTTGGCCTGGTGAGGAATGATGAGACCTAGGTCGTCGGCGGAAATGCCCGCGGCCTGCATAGCCTTTTCGGCAGAGTCCACGACGACGCGGACCGCTCGGCGAAAGATCTCGCGGCCGTCCATCGAGAAGAAACCCCCGTGCTCACAGGTGAGCAGGTCGGCACCCCCGCCGTCTGCGCCCAGGACAAAAGAGAGAAGGTCGTTGACTTGCGGGTCGTATTCGAGCACCGCCGCGCCCGCCCCGTCCGCGAGAAGGACCGCCATGTTCCGGTCAGACCAGTCCACCCAGCGCGAGAGATGCTCCGCGCCGATGACCAGGATCCGGCGGCTTCCAGTCTCGAGAAGGCCCTGAGCGACGCGAAGCGCGTAGACGAAACCACTACACGCGGCATTGACGTCCATGGCCGCACAACTCAGGCCCAGTTCGTGAGCGATGAGGGTCGCAGTGGCGGGAGCGATACGGTCAGGCGTCGTGGTGGCCAGTACGAGAAAGTCAATGTCGTCGGGGCTGAACTTCGCGTCTTCGAGGGCCCGACGACCGGCGAGTGCGCCGAGCGACTGGGTGGTGCCGCCAATTCGACGTTCACGGATGCCAGTGCGCTCGGTGATCCATTCGTCGGAGGTGTCGAGCGTCAAGGACAGCTCGTCATTGGTCACGATGCGGTCGGGCACAGCTATGCCCCATCCCCTGAAACGAACGCCCATTGTCAGCCCTTTCGCTGGCTAGTCCTGAATAGAGTCTAGGGCTCAGGCTGGTGGAGTCTGAGGTGCCTTTAGAACCTGCAAAGTGCAGCGCGCAACGCAAATCTGACGATTTTGCTCGTCGGTGAGGTCAATCGCCCAAACGTGCACTGTGCGGCCTTTTCGAATGGGTGTGGCGGTGGCGGTGAGCACGCCACTCGTCATGGAGCGAAGATGTGAGCAGTTCAGTTCGGTGCCCACGACTATTTGATCTGCGCCGACGCTGACCGCACCACCAATCGACGCGGCGCCTTCGGCGAGCAGTGCTGAGACGCCGCCGTGCAAGATCCCGTAAGGCTGGTGCACCTTTGGTCCGACTTCGACGCGAAGAATCACCTTCTCGGGGGTGACCAACACAACCTCGATGCCGAGTTGATCATTGACATTGGGACGAGAGGGCAGTGCGTGCGCCAGGTTTTCACTCATACGCAGAGTCTAAATGCACACCGATAGCCTTTCACTATGACTCGCTACGTAGACCTTCGAAGTGAC
The DNA here is from genome assembly GCA_021781335.1 of Actinomycetes bacterium. Classification (GTDB taxonomy): domain Bacteria; phylum Actinomycetota; class Acidimicrobiia; order Acidimicrobiales; family RAAP-2; genus RAAP-2. Next base: position 17,076 of record JAJXXA010000055.1, on the reverse strand, counting down.
ACCGTCACCCAACCCACCCAGCAGATGCGTGACGCCATGGCGTCGGCACACGTGGGGGACGACGGCTACGGCGAAGACCCTACGGTAGATGCGCTTGAGGCTCGATTTGCCGAGATGATGGGTAAGGACTCGGCGCTGTTCGTACCTTCAGGTGTCATGGCCAATCAGATCGCGGTGCGGGTGCTCACCCAACCTGGTGATGTCATCGTCGCCGGCCGGTCACAACACATTGTCAGTTTTGAGATGGGTGCCTCCGCACGCAACTCCTCTGTACAGTTCGCGCTCGTCGACGACGCAACGGGCGCGCTCGCGCTGAGCGACGTACTCGAGATCATCGACGCCGAAGCCGATCACCAACCTCACGTGGCAATGCTCAGCGTTGAGAATACGCACATGCCCTCGGGTGGGACGCCGTGGGAACTCAATGATCTGCGGGCCCTTGCGGGCGCGATTGGTGATCGACCGTTGCACCTTGATGGTGCACGTCTTTTCAATGCGTCGGTCGCAACAGGTGTGTCGCTGAAGGAGTACGCCGATACCTCGACGACCGTGATGGCGTGCCTTTCAAAGGGACTCTGCGCCCCCGTGGGTTCGTTGCTCGCTGGATCGAGTGAACTGATGCAACGAGCGCGTATTGAAAGAAAGCGCCTGGGAGGGGCCATGCGCCAGGCCGGGTTTCTCGCGGCGGCCGGTCTCGTGGCGCTTGAAACCATGATCGAGCGATTGGGTGAGGATCATCGCAGGGCGCGCCGACTGGCTGAATTGTTCGCCGCTGCCTTTCCCGAATCGCGCTACGACCCTGGATCGTGTCGCACCAACATCGTTGCGTTTGACCATCCCCAGGCCCGTCAGATCGTCGAAGAACTGTCGGCACTTGGAGTACACGGTGGCACGGTGGCCCCACGACGAGTGCGGTTCGTTACCCACATGGGGATCAATGACGACGATGTCGAGTACGTCGCAGACGTTCTCGAGAACTTTCGTCCCGCCACCAACTGACGTAGGAACTCACCCGCAAGAGTTGTTGCCAAGAGTTCACTGTGCCGGGCTGGTCGCTGAGGCCCGAAGGGGGTAGCCTTGGTTCGCTTACAGGGCTTGCTATGACCGAAATTCTTCACCTTTCAACATTCCTGCGCCGTCCAATCTTCGATTCTGACGGTGACAGGATTGGTCGCGTCCAGGATCTGGTCGCGCGACTCGGCGACGACGCGCACCCGCCGATCGTGGGCGCGGTGATTCGCATCGAAGGTCGCAACCTCTTCGTCCCCATTCGAAAGATCGGTGGGCTCAGCCAGGGTCGCATGACCTTTGAAGGGCGAAGGGTGGATCTGCGCCGATTCGAGCGACGACCGGGTGAATTGCTGCTCGCTGAGGACCTGCTCGCGCGTCATCTCATCAACCTGGTTCGAGGACGGCTCATCATTGCCAATGAGATCGAGATCGCCCAGATCGATGGTCGATGGGAGGTTGTCGGTGTCGACCCTGGTCGGCGCTCGTTCTTTCGCAGAATGCTCGGCCAGAAGATTGGCCAGCGGGTCAAAGTCGACGCCATCGTGGACTTCGCGTCCATTGAGCCATTCGTAGCGCACGTCCCTTCGGCACGCCTTCGCATCCCATACCGCAAACTCGCCAAGTTGCACCCCGCGCAAATTGCTGACCTGGTGGAGCAAGCCAGTCACGAAGAGGGCGAGGAGATCATAGAAGCGGTGGGGTTGGACCGAGAACTCGAGGCCGACGTCTTTGAGGAACTCGACACGACCCATCAGCTCGAATTCCTCGAGTCGCGCTCGGACAAAGAAGCGGCGCGTCTCTTGTCACGTATGGAACCGGACAATGCGGCAGATTTGATCAACGAGATTGACCAGGATCGACGCTTGCCGATTCTCGAGAATCTCCCGAGTGAACAGCAAGCCAAGGTTCGCCAACTCCTCAGCTACAACGCCGACACGGCAGGTGGGTTGATGAACACAGACTTTGTGACGGTGCCCGCGACCGCGACCGCGGCCGAGGCGCTCGAAGCCATCCGCACCTCACTGGTGCCCGCAGAGTCGGTGCACGCGGTGTTCGTGCTCGATGAGGAGGGCCAGCCCATCGGTGCGGCGGCAATCGCTCCACTGGTTCGCGCTCGCGAAAGCGAGTTGGCGCTCAGTGTCGCTCGAACACGCCTTACTTACGTGCACCCCCATTGGGACCTGCACCGTGTCGCTCGCAAGATGAGCGACTTCAATCTCACGGTCTTGCCCGTGCTCGACGAAGAGAACAAGAAGATGATCGGTGTCATCACCGTCGACGACCTGCTCGAGGAATTGCTACCCCAGGGGTGGCGCCGCGAGTTTGGCATGAGCGCGGTGGAGGAATAATCGTGCCGCGCTTCGTGCTACGTCCCGTTCTAAGGGGGTCTTTCTGAAACCCCCTAGTACCAGCCGTACGGCTACCCATGACACGACACAACCCCGCTGTGCCCTAAGGACAGGCTTCTAGCCCGCCTCCGGTCTCCGCGTGGTTGTTTGCTGAACGACCACAACGAGACGAAAGGAGGAGGGGCGTGCAGAGCGAAGAGGCAAAAGAACAACAGATCCGTGGGGCCTTTGGAACCATCAAAGCGCATGACGTCGGAGACCGTCGCGGCCTTCGCGCACGCTTCTTGACGTTGATCACAATCATCGGTCCCGGACTCATTGTCATGGTGGGCGACAATGATGCGGGCGGTTTTTCCACGTACGCACAGGCGGGGCAGAATTTTGGCTACTCGCTTTTGTGGACGCTTCCGCTCTTGATACCGGTTCTCATCGTGATCCAAGAGATGGTCGCGCGTCTCGGCGCGGTGACCGGCGTGGGTCACGGGCGTCTCATCCGAGAGCGATTTGGACGCTATTGGGGAAATCTATCGATCTTCTCCATTCTCTTTCTCAATTTCATGATCATCATCACCGAGTTCATAGGGATCTCGCTCGCCATGGAGTATTTCGGCGTGACCCCCTACGCGTCAGTGCCGGTTGCGGTGATCATGTTGTTTCTCGTTACCGCGTCGGGATCCTTTCGGCGTTGGGAACGGTTCATGATGTTGTTCGTCGCGGTCAACTTGTTCTTGGTGCCGCTTGTCCTGGCGGCCAAGCCACACTTGACGACGGTCGTGCATCACGCGCTGGTCCCGGGGATTCGAGGGGGAGCCACCTCGAGTTCGGTGCTCTTGATCATCTCGATCATCGGTACCACTGTGGCGCCGTGGCAACTCTTCTTTCAAGAATCGAACATCGTTGACAAGAAGATCACACCGCGCTGGCTCAACTATGAGCGCGTCGATACGATCCTCGGGTCCTTCATCGTGGTGATAAGTGCGGGCGCGGTCGTGGCCGCGATCGCCGCCGGACTCTCGCCACACGGCGGCACCAATTCGTTCACGAACGCCTTGGGGGTTGCGAGGGGACTGGGTCACTACGTCGGCCACGGCTCAGGAGCGCTTTTCGCAATCCTGCTGCTGAACGCGTCGGTGATCGGCGCCGCCGCGGTCACCCTGGCGAGCTCCTACGCGATTGGCGACCTGTCGAGTTCGCACCAGGGCCTCAACGCGCGCTTTCTCGATGCGAAGGGCTTCTATGGTGGATTTCTCCTCCTCTTGGCCCTGGCGGGCACGGTGTCGCTCATCCCCGGTGCGCCGTTGGGTCTCATCACCCTGGCGGTTCAGGCGATCTGCGGGTTGATGTTACCGAGTACGACAATCATCGTCCTTCTTTTGTGCAACGACCGCGAGGTCATGGGTCCGTGGGTCAATTCCAAGTGGCTGAACGTGGTGGCGGTGGTCATCGTGACCGCTCTCGTGGTCCTCTCATTCACCCTCATGATCTCGACGTTGTTCACCTCGGTGAACGTAGTTGCGTTGCTCGAGACATTGTCGGTCATCGGGTTTGTTGGACTCGTCATCGGCCTTCCGATCGGACTTCGAAGAATCGCCCCCCCGATCGTCTACGACATAGACAGGCGTGACTGGAGGACGCCGCGGCTCACCTTGCTCGCTCCCATGCACCGATCGAAGTCGCGCACGATCTTGATGCGTGCACAAAGCGCGTATTTGCTGATTGCGGGAGTGCTACTGGTGGTTCGCATCATTCAACTCTCGGTCTCGTAGTCTCGACAAATGACGCCACCAACCCTTCTTTGTGTGCACGCACACCCCGATGACGAAGCCCTGTTCACCGCTGGCATCTCCGCGCACTACGGCGCGCTCGGTTTCAACGTGGTGCTGATCACGTGCACGGATGGCCGACTGGGCTTTGACGCCGACGCGCGACCTGGTAATCATCGCGACCACGACAGTGACGCCACCGCGTCCACGCGCGCGGGCGAACTGCTGCGCTCGGCGAAGCTCGTGGGTTTCACCCGGTGCCTGAACCTCGGTTACCGTGATTCGGGGATGGCTGGCTGGGCCCAAAACCTCGATCCGGGCGCGTTCATGAACGCCGACCTTGAGAGTGCCGCGAGACTTATCGCAACGGTCATCGACGAGACGAACGCAGCGGTCGTCGTCACCTACGACGAGAATGGCTTCTATGGTCACCCCGACCACATCCGAGCCAATGTGGTGACGCGTCGAGCGATCGAATTGGCCGATGCCGTGCAGCGACTGTATTACCCGGTCATACCTCGTGGCGTGCTCGCCGACTTCCGGGCGGGTGCGAGTGCCCAGGGACTCTCACTTCCGGCGTGGATACTCGACGCGGTCCCTGACACCCCCGACGAGTCGGTGGCGACCGTGATGGACGTGAAGCCGTTCGCTGCCCAAAAGCAAAGGGCGATTGCAGCGCACGCATCCCAGATAGACAATCTCGACTTGGTCACGATGGACCCGAGACTCTTTACTCTGTTATTCGGAATCGAGTACTACCAGCGTGCGTGGAGTCGCCACAGCACGAATGAAGATGACACTGACCTGTTCGGAGGACTGTAGATGGAACAACTGACTTTTCTCGCGGTGCACGCGCACCCCGACGACGAAGCCAGCTCAACGGGCGGCGTCTTTCGACTGTTGGCGAACCAGGGCGTACGCACGATTCTGGTCACGTGCACCAATGGTGAGTACGGCGACGCCCTCGATGGAGCCAAGCCTGGCACCTCTGAGCACGATGGTGATGAGGTCGCGAAGATTCGCGCCAAGGAGTTGAATACGTCAGTGGACGTGCTCGGTATCAGTCGCTTGGTGCGACTCGGGTATCGAGACTCGGGCATGAGTGGGTGGCCCCAGAACGACAATCCGGAGTCCTTCTGGTCAACGCCCGTCGACGAGGCTGCACAACGATTAGCTGAGGTGCTTCGAGAAGAACGCCCCCAAGTCGTTATGACCTACAACGAGTTCGGCTTTTATGGCCACCCCGATCACATTCAGGCCAATCGCATCACCTTGGCCGCATTCGAACTCATTGACTACGAACCGACGTTGTACTACAACGCGATTCCCAATTCGGTCATGGCCATGTACCGTGAGCGCTGGGCCGAGGAGGAGCGTGAACAACGCGCCGCGGACGAGGCCAAGGGAATTGTCCGCGAGCCCGAGTCGGCCAGTGAAGAAGAGGTCGATCTGGGCACCGCCGACGAGTTGATCACCGCGGTGATCGACGTGAGCAGCGTGAGCGACGCCAAGTACGACGCACTGGCAGCGCACGCGTCCCAGATGAGCGGCTCGTTCTGGATGAAGATGGACCGCGACCAATTCCGCCAAGTGATGGGAAGAGAGTGGTTCGTTCGCGTCACGAATCCTCGTCATCTCAGTGGCGTCGTTGAGGACCTCTTCGCGGGCTATCGCTAGGCGTTGCCCGTAGAAGGACGTAACAAAGAGACCCCGTCCGATCACTGATCAGACGGGGTCTCTTTGTTGGTGCGACGGGTTAGTAGCGGTACGTGTCGGGTTTGAAAGGACCTTCGACGGAGACACCGATGTAATCAGCTTGCTGTTTGGTGAGCGTGGTCAATTTGACACCGAGCGCGTCGAGGTGCAAACGCGCGACTTTCTCATCGAGGTGCTTGGGCAGGACGTAGACCTTCTTCTCGTACTGAGCGTTGTTGGTGAAGAGCTCCATCTGGGCCATGGTCTGATTCGTGAAGGAATTGCTCATCACGAAACTGGGGTGACCGGTCGCGTTGCCAAGATTGAGCAGACGTCCCTCGGAGAGCAAGATGATGGCTCGGCCACTCGGCATGATCCACTTGTCCACCTGGGGCTTGATGTTCTCACGCTTCACCCCGGGCAGCGCCGCGAGTCCGGCGATATCGATCTCGTTGTCAAAGTGACCGATGTTGCCGAGGATAGCCTGGTGCTTCATCGCTTTCATGTGCTCGACGCTTACGATGTCGCGGTTGCCGGTGGCGGTGATGATGATATCCGCGTAGGGCAACGCCTCTTCCAGCGTGGTCACCTGGAAGCCGTCCATAGCGGCTTGGAGCGCACAGATCGGATCGATCTCGGTGATGATGACGCGTGCGCCCTGTCCGCGAAGTGACTCCGCTGAGCCTTTGCCCACGTCGCCGTAGCCACAGATCAGGGCTACCTTGCCGCCGATGAGGGTGTCGGTGGCGCGGTTGATGCCGTCGATCAGTGAGTGGCGACAGCCGTATTTGTTGTCGAATTTGGACTTGGTGACCGCATCATTCACGTTGATCGCGGGAAACAGCAGAACGCCGTCGCGCTCCATCTCGTAGAGACGATGCACTCCGGTGGTGGTCTCCTCAGAGACGCCGATGATGCCGCGAGCCATTGGCTCAAATATCTTCTCGCCGCTGGAGATGATCTTGTTCAAGAGCCCCAAGATGACTCGGTACTCCTCTGAGTCCGCGGCTTCGGGCGCTGGTACGAAACCGGCCCGTTCGAATTCGAGGCCCTTGTGGACGAAGAGCGTGGCGTCGCCGCCGTCGTCCAGGATCATCGTGGGGCCGTCAAATCCCGGCCAGCGCATCAACTGCTCCGTGCACCACCAGTACTCTTCGAGGCTCTCACCCTTCCAAGCGAAGACCGGGACGCCTCGCGGCGACTCAACCGTGCCCGTGGGTCCCACAACGACCGCGGCGGCCGCGTGGTCCTGTGTGGAAAAAATGTTGCAGCTCACCCATCGCACGTCCGCTCCTAGTTCGACGAGCGTCTCGATCAGCACGGCCGTTTGAATGGTCATGTGCAATGAACCGGCGATGCGCGCCCCCTTGAGGGGTTTGGTGGTGCCGAACTCCTGGCGCATTGCCATGAGGCCGGGCATCTCGTGCTCGGCGAGGGTTATCTCGGCGCGTCCGAAATCGGCCAGAGAAAGGTCAGCAACCTTGAAGTCAAAGTTGGCAGAGGTCATGATGCTCCTAAACGTTAGTGATGGTTTCCAGGCGCCGACCTCTGTCGCATACGCCTGCACAAATCGTAGTGGCTACGCGTTTACGCGGAACTCCACGACGTCGCCGTCGCGCATGATGTAGTCCTTACCCTCGATACGGGCCTTGCCCGCGGCCCGCACCGCCACCATGCTTCCCGCGGCCATCAGGTCATCGAACGCGACAACTTCGGCTTTGATGAAGTGCTTTTGAAAATCCGTGTGGATCTCTCCCGCAGCCTCGGGCGCAGTGGCGCCCGTGCGGATGGTCCACGCGCGAGTCTCCTTGGGACCCGCGGTGAGAAAGGTTTGCAGCCCGAGCGCAGCAAAGCCAACGCGTGACAACTGCGAAAGACCTGACTCGTTCTGTCCAAATGACTGCAGGAGTTCGAGCGCCTCGTCTTCGTCGAGTCCCGCGAGCTCGGCTTCAACCTTGGCACACAAGATGACACATGGTGCGGGTGCGACTGACGCTTCGAGCTCACGGCGGCGAGCTTCGTCGGCGAGGGTCGTCTCATCGACGTTGAACACGTAGATGAAGGGCTTGTCCGTTAAGAGATGTAGGTCGGCGAGCGCCTCGTGGTCGATCTCCTTGCCGAGTTTTGAGATGACCCGGCCCTCGTTGAGGGCGGCTTGAGCTTTTCGCACCTCCGCCAACTTGACGGCGGCGTCGCCTCCCCGTTTTGCCTCTCGGTCGAGTCGCGCGATGGCCTTGTCGACCGTTTGGAGATCGGCGAGTATCAACTCGGTCTCGATCGTTGCGACGTCGCTCGCCGGGTCGATGCGACCGTCGACGTGAATCACGTCATCGTCTTCGAAGACTCGCACGACCTCGCAAATGGCGTTGGACTCACGAATTGCGGCGAGAAACTGGTTCCCGAGCCCTTCACCTTCTGAGGCGCCGCGAACGATGCCGGCAATATCCACGAAAGTCACTGACGCAGGAAGAATGCGCTCAGAACCGAATACCTTGGCGAGTTGTGCCAAGCGGGGATCAGGCACCGACACCACGCCGACATTGGGTTCAATCGTCGCGAAGGGGTAGTTCGCGGCGAGCACATTGTTGTTCGTGAGCGCGTTGAACAGGGTTGACTTTCCGACATTGGGAAGTCCGACGATTCCAATAGAGAGGGCCATAGACGAATCGAGGCTACTCCAACGGCTTAGGGAGAGCCTTGGTGCTACGTGGCGGCGTCTCGCAGACATAATCTCGTGCCATGGGTTCAACGTCGGTGCGTGAGGGATTCGTTCAATTTGGTGAATGGCGCACGTGGTATCGGATCACCGGCAGTCTGGACGGTGAAGTCACGCCACTTGTGGTCGTGCACGGGGGGCCGGGTTGCTCACACGACTACCTACTGGCGCTCGCGGCACTCGCCGATACGGGTCGACCCGTCATCCACTACGACCAACTCGGTGGCGGCCGTTCGACACTTTTGGCGGATCGTGGCGCGGATTTCTGGACCATTGATCTGTTCCTCGCCGAGTTGGACAATCTGCTTGGTGAGCTGGAGATCTCTGAGCAATACCACTTGTTGGGTCAATCCTGGGGCGGGATGCTTGGCGCGGAACACGCCATTCGTCGTCCGCGTGGCCTTCGTGGATTGATATTGAGCAATTCGCCTGCGTCGATGGACCTCTGGGTGAGCGAGTCAAAGAAGTTGCGCGCGCAGTTGCCGCGCGAAACACAAGACGTCCTTGACGCACACGAGGCTGCTGGCAGCATCTACGACGATGAGTATCTCGTCGCATCACAGGTGTACTACGACGAGCACGTCTGTCGCATCGTACCGAATCCGCCTGAGGTATTGAAGACGATTGAGTACATGGCTGAGGACTCGACGGTGTACAACACGATGTTCGGGCCTAACGAATTCTTTTGCACCGGTTCACTTCGAACATGGTCGGTCATCGATCGATTGTCGCTGATCGAGGCGCCGACCCTCTTGTTGTCGGGACGCTTCGATGAAGCGACGCCCGCAACGGTGCAACCGTTCTTTGACGCGATCGTCGGTGCACGCTGGGAGGTCTTTGAGGGCTCGAGTCATATGCCCTTTGTTGAGGAGACGACACGTTACCTGGAGGTCGTCAACGACTTTCTCGCCGACGTCGATCGACGCTGAGCCACCGAAATCTTTTCTGCCGGTGTCGATGTCCAATGTGGTACCTTGCACTTGATTTACTACGGGAGCTCGGACGTACCGGGCTGAGAGGGTGGCTGGCCAGCAGTGGCCGACGCGTCACCGACCGTTGAACTTGTCCGGGTAATGCCGGCGTAAGGAGAGAAGGTCATGACCAGTGCGTCAGAGTCACATTCATTCAGTGTCATCGCGGGTGACAAGCATTCAGAAGTGCCGCTGACCCTCGACGAACCAGTGCCCCAGGCGCTTGGATTCTTTGACCAGTTCGGCTTATGGGGAAATTTGGGCGTGAGCCTGCTGGGCTTCACCGGAGCCATATTCGTCCTGCAGCCTGGCGGCGCGGGTACCCGCGAACTCTCCCTCGTGGCGAGCGTCAGCGCCATCGTCGTGGGCACGCTCGTGGGCACGCTCGTCGTCGCTCTCTCGGGCATCGCGGGTGCACAAACAGGTGCGCCCGCGATGGTGCTCTTGCGAGGGCTCTTTGGTAGACGATTGTCGTACGTGCCAACCGTGATGAATGTGATCCAACTGCTCGGGTGGGGGATCTTCGAGCTCGTGACGATCGCGACTGCGGCGCACACGGTGCAACCGGGTCTCGCGCGCTGGGTATATATAGTCATCGCGGGAATCATCACGGGACTGCTCACGCTTCGTCCCTTGGGTGCGATTCGAATACTTCGTCGTGTGGCGACACCAGTAGTTCTCGTGGTGCTCGTCTATCTCAGCGTCGAACTTCTGAGCCACCACCTGCCAGCCTTCACTCGGGGCACGTGGTCGGGCTACTGGGCCGCGACCGACACCGTCGTCGCGGTTGCGGTGTCGTTTGCCCCGCTGGCGGCGGACTACACACGACACTCGCGTTCCGCACAAACAGCCTTCTTCGGCGCGTTCATTGGATACAGCGTGACCCAGGTCCTCTGCTATCTCATCGGCCTCATAGCGCTGGTCACCGTGGCAAAGAATCCCTCCGACATCTACGGTGCCTTCATCGCCGTCCCACTCGGTTCGTTGTGCTTTGCCCTCCTTGCCACGCGTGAACTCGATCAATCATTCGCCGACGTGTACTCGACGGTGGTCTCGGTGCAGAACCTTCGTCCCCTGTGGGATCGGCGAGTACTGGCGGTCGTTATCTCGTTGCTTGCGACCATCCTCGCACTCTTGATCAATATCGCCGATTACGAGAACTTCCTCGTCCTCTTGGGTTCGGTATTCGTGCCGATGTCGGCGGTGTTCATCATTGATTTCTTTGTACTCGCGCGAGGGAATTGGAGCCTCTCGGGTAATTCGCGGCGTTCCACGATGCTTATCCCGTGGGCGTGCGGGTTCGTTGTCTACCAGTTCATCAATCCTGGCTATATCTCGTGGTGGGTGACGATGTGGTCGCGTATCGCGAGTCTCGTGCACTTCCACGACCAGCCATGGATGTCGGCGTCGTTGATCTCATTCTTGGTGGCCGCAGTGGCGACACTGCTCACCGGCGCCATCACGCAACTTCTGATACGCCACAGGCCCGTACGCCGGCCACGTGGCGTCAGCGGCGCAAAGGATGCCGTCATGCCCCGCTCCCATGACTGATCTCGTTCACGGTATGAGCAACGATTTGGTGGCGTCTGATTGGCCCGCCATCACAACCGGCGAGGTGCGTGATGTCTTGGATCACTATTCGTGGATTTCGGACGAGCCGGGCGCCGCGCACGTCGTGTGGCGAAGTCCTCGTCCGATGTCGGCGGCGGTGGTGGCGCGAAGGGCTACAACGTCGGTATTCGTAAAGCGACACCACGTGAAGGTGCGCAGTCGCGCGCGGCTTATTCAAGAGCACGAGTTCGCACGTCATCTTCGATCACGCGGTGCGCCGGTTCCGGCGGTGCTGTCTACGACCAGTGGTGAATCGGTCGTCGAGCACGGAGACTACGTCTACGAGGTTCATGACGCATCACGTGGTGTGGACCTCTATCGAGACACCCCGTCGTGGCATCCGTTCTCACGTGTGCAGCACGCTCGCTCGGCGGGTCGGGCTCTCGCCCACTTGCACCGCGCGGCGCGCGATTTTGCGTCGCCGGCGTGGGGCCCCGACGTGCTGGTCGATTCAATGGCCATCGTAGGGGACGCCGATCCCGCCGCTGCGCTCACGCAGCTTGTGGCGCAGCGCCGAGGACTTGCGCGGTCGCTGGAGAGATTTGACTATCAAGAGGACTTCTCTCGATGGATCATGCCCGCGATCAAGCGTGCTTCGCCCCTCGTTCAAGAGCTTCACCCCCAGTGGACCCACGGTGACTGGCACCCTTCGAATCTCACGTGGAGCACCAACGAAGGGGACGCCGCAGTGAGCGAGATCCTCGACCTCGGTCTGTCGAATCGTACGGCCGCGATTCGAGACATCGCCATTGCCATCGAGCGCACCTGCGTGGACTGGCTTGATGTCAAAGCGTTGGGACGCGTGCGTTCAGACGTTCGTTTTGTCGACGCACTCCTCGACGGCTACGAAGAGGTATCTCCTCTCACGCGCGACGAAAATGCTGCGCTTGTCGCGCTCTTACCGGTTTCGCACGTCGAGTTTGCGCTGTCAGAGGTCGAATACTTCGCTGAGGTCGTCCATTCCGACGTCAACACCGCCTTGGCGTACGAAGGGTTCTTGTTGGGCCACGTGCGGTGGTTCGAAGGGCCCGATGGAGCATCGTTGCTCGAACACTTGAGCGCGCGGGAGGTGTCTCGGCGCTGAACATCCCCACGGCTACTCCGAGAGGCTGAACCAGAGATCTTCGGCGGCGCTGAGCGCGCGACGGATTTCGGCGAGTTCTTCGCCCAGTTGTGTCTGTTCGCGGTGATCCAATGAGGCGAGGAGTTTCTCGTTGATGGCAGTACGTCGTCGCTCGAGGCGCGCGATTTCCTTTTCAGTGTCGCGGATCTGTCGCCCGAGGGGCACTGAGGCCTTCTCCGACTTCGCGGCGTCTGTGGCGTCACTGGTGACGTCGGGCACGATGCCCGCCGCACGCGCAATCCACGCGTCGATCCCACCGGGAATGTCCGCGAGTGTCCCGTCGGGGTGGACTTCTAAAAGTCGGTCGGTGGTGCGACTGAGAAAAGTGCGGTCGTGGGAGACGACGATAAGCGTGCCGGGCCATTGACTGAGGAAGTCTTCAATCAGGCGAATGGTCTCGAGGTCAAGGTCGTTCGTTGGTTCGTCGAGAAACAAGACATTTGGACGCAGTGACAAGGCGAGGAGTAACTGCAGCCGCCGCCGCTCGCCCCCTGAAAGGTCTCGGGCTTTGGTCATGGGCAGCGCTCCGGTGAACCAGAATCGCTTCATCAGCGCTACGTCGGCTGGTGATCCGGGAATGCCGCGTGGTCCGGCGACCAATTCTTGGACAGTGGCGTCGAGGTCGTAGTCTCCACCGTCTTGTTCGAAGTAGGACGTGACGACGGTGGGGCCGTGCTTGATAGTGCCCGACGTCGCTTCAATACGCTGGGCCAGGAGATTGATGAATGTAGATTTGCCAGCCCCGTTAGGGCCAACGATGCCGATGCGGTCTCCGGGGCCGAGTTCGAGGTTGATGTTTCGCAGCACCTCGCGACCGTTGGGGTAGGCGAACGTGACATTGTGAACCTTGATGACCGTCGTACCGAGACGAGGCATGTCGATGCTGAGGTCGAGAGTCCCCGAGCGCGCCGCCGCCTCGGGACGAGTGGCGAGGAGTCGCTGGGCGGCATCGATGCGCGCCTGAGGTTTGGTGGAGCGCGCCTTAACGCCGCGGCGCAACCACGCCAATTCGATACGAGCGAGGTTGCGTCGAGTCTGTTCGGCACTTGCTGCCTGCTCTTCGCGCTGGGCCTGTGCTTCAAGCAAGCGCGAGTACCCACCCGCGTGCAGGTAGGTCTTGCCGCGATCAATCTCAACCATTCGCGTCGTCACTTGGTCGAGTAGGAACCGGTCGTGGCTGACGAGAATGACGGCTCCGCGAAAGGCGAGGATCTGTTGTTCGAGCCACTGGATCGCATTGAGGTCAAGGTGGTTGGTGGGCTCATCGAGGATGAGGACATCGTTCGATTCAGCGAAGATTCGAGCGAGAGCGACGCGCTTTTGCTGACCACCAGACAAGTGTGCGGTGTCGGTGTCGGCGGCGTCGAGCATACCCAGGCGGTCCAGTGCGGCATCGACCTGCCAGCCAGTGCCCAGAGCGTCGCGAACAGTGCCCGTCGGTAGTTTCGGGATCTGCTCTAAGAATCCGACGTGTGCACCTCTCGCTCGACGGATGTTTCCGGTATGTGGTTCGAGCGAACCCGCGAGAATCTTGAGAAGGGCTGACTTTCCTGTGCCGTTGATGCCCACGACGCCAATACGGTCTCCAGTTGAAACCGTGAGGTCCAAAGTGTCCAGGACAACACGGTCGGCGCCGTCCAGTGTGATTTTTTGCAGATCAATGAGTATTGCCACGGGACCTCTAGGCTAGCGACGACGTGACGCGATGTCAGCGCGATGGGCGCAGAGTCGTGTTGCGCCTGCGTTCACGTCTGTTCGTGATCTACGACGTCCAGATCAGAGTTCTTCCTCGCCGTCAGGCTCGTCGAGTATCTCCAAGTCTTCGTCATCCTCATCAATTCGTTCGTCATCGTCACCAACTATGTCTTCGTCCTCGTAGTCTTCGTCGCCAGCCTTGAGGACCGTCACGTCGTCGGGGTCCCAGCTGAATTTCCCTGATGGCGTCTCGTCGCGTGGACCATGATCATTGTCCGTCATTGGTTTCTCCGTTCATTGGTCGTTTGGTCAATTTGAAAAATCGCGTCGCGTGAAGAGCACTACGGCCGCCACTACGAGTATTGCCACGCACGCGACCATCACGAGCAGGTGCCCTCCTTCGAAACCATTACGCAATGGATCGATACCCAGCGTGTGATACCACAGTGACGTCCAGCGCCACGGCTTCAACCACTCCACGAGCTGGGAGAGCGTGCTGACCAGATACATGGCGACAGCGATTGCTGCCGAAACGCCACGAGCGAACCCCCTCGAGCCCGTACCGGCACCGATGGCCATGGACAGGGTGCCAAATGCGAGTGCGAAGAGGGCGGAACCAATGATGGCTGCGCTGAGAGGCGCCCAGCCGACGTGGAGTTTGAAAAGTGGTCCGACCGCGCCGAGCAGCACTTCAAGAGCAACTGCGAGCGACGCGATGCCAAGGACGAGGGCGAGCCACTTCTCCACGACAACCCGTTGTCGAGATATTGGCGCCGCGAGCAGCGTGTCAATGGTGTGGCGTTCTTCTTCACCCGCGGTGAGATCTGCGCCCCAGAGTATGGCGAAGATGGCGAGCAGCAGCGGAGCCATGAAGGAGAACACTTCAGTGCGAAGGTACCCCGGGCCTGTGGTGTAGTTCGATACGTCAAAGAGCTTTCGCAGCGCCTCGGGGTACGCGTTGAGAAGTTGGGCGAAGCCCGCGTTGCCGTGGATCGTCGGGTAGATCGAGAGCATGATGAGGCTGAATCCGCCGATGCCGAAGAGCCAGCCAAAGAGTGAACGGCGCACTTCGCGCATGGATCGCTCGAATATCGAATGCAGGTTGCGCGATGGACGGTTCCTAGACATGAGGCTGCTCGTAGAACGTAAGGAACATCTCTTCCAATCCAGGCTCTCGAATAGAAAGGTCGGTAATTCGAGCGCCCGCGATAAGGGCAATCACCGGATTGAGGTCACCAGTCACCTCCGCATGGAGTTGGTTACCCACCACGCTGGAGCTGCGAAGCCCCTGAAGCGACGACAAGAAGTTGAGGTCGGGTGGCGATGAGAAGGTGATATCAACGACATGTGCGGAACGTTGAGCGAGATCCGCCACGCGTTCGACCGCCACTAGTCGACCGGCTCGTATGAGCCCTACTCTCTCGGCCATCTCACCGACCTCGGAGAGGATATGCGACGAGAGAAATACAGTTCGACCTTCGCTCGCGGCTCGGCGCACTTGTTCGTGGACCTGTTGTTGTACTAATGGGTCGAGGCCGGAGGTTGGTTCGTCGAGGAGAAGTAGTTCGGGGTCGCCCATGAACGCGGCGACCAGCCCGACTTTCTGACGATTCCCTTTGGAGAGTGTTCGAACTGGTTTGTCGATCTCCAGCTCTAATTCGTCGATCAAGGGAGCGACCTTAGACCAGGGAATCTTGTCTCGAAGGTAAGCAAAGTGCGAGAGTATCTCTCGCGGTGTGAGCCGCTCGTACAGGCCGAGGTCGCCGGGGATATAGCCAATGCGTCGTCGGATCGCGACGCTCTCTGCGCGTGAGTCGAGTCCGAAGAGTCGAATGGTTCCGGAATTGGGGCGGATGAGATCAAGGAGCAGTCGGATGATGGTGGTCTTTCCTGCGCCGTTAGGTCCAAGGAAACCAAAGACCTCACCTTTCGTGATCGAAAGCGATATGTCCGTGACGCCACCACCGCTGCGATAGTGCTTGGTGACGTGATCCAACCTGATGACCGGTTCGCTGGAAACGGGTTCACCCTTTCGAACCTCAGAGATCTGAGTGGTCATTGCGTTGTCCCCATATCTCTTGCGGACATTTCTGCTCCCCTCAGTGCGCCTTTGAATTGCTCGTCACTGCTCGCTACTCTTGCACACGAGAGAGATTCGATGGGCAGGTCGAAATGCCCATTTGTGTATCACTACAAAGTCCTAGGCAACGCCCTCGCGGCGTCGGCAGTGCACTCACCCAGAGCCACCGCGTTTTGCCGCGCCGATCATCGCGTTGGTGTTCGAGCTGCCCGCCGCGCGAGATTCGCTATCTCGCGTGGCCTACGTGCCATTTCTGGCAGGTGTCACAGCGATAGACATTCATTGGCACACCGTCACGCTTGGTCAGGTACTGAGCACGGGCTTCGGCATCTTCTCGTTTCGCGTACCCCTTCTTCGCGCGACCCTTGGATGTGACGTGCGCTCGGGGACTGCGATGAAGCGACGTGACGCCGGTCCTGTTCTTGCCCCCGTAGCGACCTGACCAGAACAGAACAAAGAACAACACTGCTACCGCGATGACTAAGACTCCGAGCGTCGCCATCGTCACTCGACTCCGTGTCGATGGGAGGGTTGATGCACGATCACGCCAGCGGTGGTCTTCGCGTGTGGCAGTTTCAAACTGATCTCCTTTGGCACCTTTCACGGTAATGGGGAATCAACACACGATGATGATCGAAGAATCTGGCGGCGACACTCGAGGCGTACGGGATCAGTAGATCGTTGATCGATCCTGAGATTTCTGGAACGAAGTCGGTGGGGCTTTCTAGGACCCAGTGTCGCCAACGTGTCGGATTGTTGAACGATATGTCGGCGCGATTGAGGAGAGACGTTGAGCACTGGTGGTTGCCAGAGGGATTCGCTGCCCAAGAGAGACAAACGTGTATCTTCCTTCATGCTCTCAAGACATCACGGCGCTTCTTACTTTCCGCCCAAACATACGAAGGGCAAAGATGTCGTTGGCTTGAGTCCAGCGTCACGCTTTCTTGCAATAACGACTCTGAGTGCGCGCGACGTAGGCTTGGTGTCGTCTTACTCGCGGAACTCCACGCGAAAGTCCCGCTCTCGTAGCTCAGGGGATAGAGCATCGGTTTCCTAATCCGA
>JAJXXA010000119.1 GCA_021781335.1 Actinomycetes bacterium | reverse complement strand
TGGACATCTCGGTTGCCCTGGACTCGGCACTCTTCGGTTTCACCGAAGTGCGTGTCGGTGTCGCGCCCGCCATGATCTCCGTCGTGTGTCTGCCAAAAATGCGTCTCGGTGACGCTCGCGCCGCGTTCCTACGGGGGCAGCGCTTCAACGCCAGCGAAGCGGCACGCCTCGGTCTCATCAATCAGGTCGCCACCAGCGACGGCCTCGACACCGCGATCACAGAGGTCGTCAACGACCTTCTGGCGGGCGAACCCGCCGCCCTCAGCGCCGCGAAGTTGTTGACCACGACGGTGCCGGGCATGGCCATCGACGACGCGTTCGCCTGGACGA
This sequence comes from Actinomycetes bacterium, assembly GCA_021781335.1. Classification (GTDB taxonomy): domain Bacteria; phylum Actinomycetota; class Acidimicrobiia; order Acidimicrobiales; family RAAP-2; genus RAAP-2. The sequence continues at coordinate 38,024 of JAJXXA010000119.1, read as the reverse complement.
CTTCACTGTCGGGTCAGTTGTTCGCACGTGACGAGGCACGCGAGGGCATGACCGCCTTTCTCGAGAAGCGTCCCGCGTCGTGGGTGCAACGACTTCCCGACGCCCGCGAGTGAATATCGAGTTCCAGGGTTCGAGAGAACTTCGATTGCGCCGGCGTGGCTACTTAGTGCGTGATCTCGCCGTCGTCGCCAAGAAGTGATGCGATCACGTGAGCATCGATCGCCCCTTGTCGAAGGATGCGCCAGGTCGAGTCACTGAGTTGCACCACGCTCGACACGGTGCCCGCGCGCTCACCCCCATCGACGATGCCCGCGAGCAGCGTCGAACCTTCGAACACCGCTCGCACTTGGGATGCACTTTGACAGGGCGGCTCACCGTGATTGTTCGCGCTGGTGACACAGAGCGGGCCGCTCTGGGCCAAGATCGCCCGCAGTTGTGGGTCGTTGGGGATACGAAATCCCACGCTCGGTGAGCTAGAGCCGATCGAGGCAGCTAGTTGCGCCGGTGCGGCAACGACAATGGTGAGCGGTCCGGGCCACAGCGCGTCAGCCAGTCGACGCGCACTCGGGGACCATTGGACCCCGCACGCCTCAATCTGTTCAATGGAGTCGACCAGAACAGGCAGCGCCACCGACGTCGGTCGATGCTTGAGCAAGAAGAGTGTCGCGATGGCCTCGGGTCGAGCGAGAGATGCCGCAACGCCGTAGACGGTGTCGGTGGGGACCGCGATGACCTCACCACGAGCCAGGGCGAGAAGGGCGTCGTCGAGACCCATTGATGGGATCATCGTCGCGCCACCAAAATCCGAGGGTGCCCCGCGATGTCATCGAGGTCGTGTGCGTCAAAGCCCGCCGCGACGCTCGCGTCCAGCACGGCCTGACGCTGGCGATCACCGTGTTCACTCACGAGCACGCCCGCGGGCTTCAGCCATCGAGGTGCGTGGGCGATGATCGTCGCGAGGTCCTCAAAGCCCGCAACTCCCGACGCGTCGGGGGCGACGAGGGCGCCCTGTGGTTCATACCCGAGAACCGGGTCGAGCTCCTTGAGCTCCCCTTCCCCCACGTACGGGGGATTCGAGACAATCAGGTCGAAGCGACCCACCAGCGCGACATCGAGGTCCTCGAACCAACTCGAGTGCACGAACGACACGGAGTGCAAGTGGTGCTTGAGTGCGTTTCTTCGCGCCACCGCCAGCGCGTCACGAGACTCGTCAACCGCCACCAGGCTCGCCGCGATGCCACGTGATCGCAGCTCGTCGAGCAGCGAGAGTCCGATCGCCCCTGAGCCACACCCGAGGTCCAAGATGAGCGGCGCACTCACGTCGAGGCGGGCCAATTCACTCAAGGCCACCCCAACGAGCTCCTCGGTCTCGGGCCGCGGAATGAGGACTCGCTCATCAACGTCGAGGTCGAGCGAACGAAAGGGCCAGTGGCCGATGATGTACTGCAGCGGCTCACCGTCGAGGCGTCGGGTCGCGGCTCGACGCAGGGCCACGACTGCTTCGCGATCGCCGCCCGGCACGAACTCTTCGACAAGCCATCGCGCCTCTCGACGCTCCAGACCGAGCTCGACGAGCTCGACGACGAGGTCGCTGTTAACGTCCGTCACTCTCGGCCAATTGACGAGCCCGCTTGTCGGCCAGGAGCGCGTCGACGTAGGGGTCGAGATCACCGTTCAGCACCGCGTCGAGTGTGTAGGTCGTCATGTTGATGCGGTGATCAGTGACGCGATTCTCTTTGAAGTTGTAGGTGCGGATCTTTTCGCTGCGTCCGCCGCTACCGAGCTGGGACCGCTTGAGGTCTCCGAGTTCGTTGGCTTGGGCGTCCTGGGCCGCTTTCAAGAGTCGTGAGCGAAGGACGATCAGCGCCTTGGCGCGGTTTTGAATCTGGCTCTTCTCATCCTGCATCGAGACAACGATGCCGGTTGGGAGGTGCGTGATGCGCACCGCCGAGTCGGTCGTGTTGACGCTCTGACCCCCCGGGCCTGACGAACGGTAGACGTCGATCTTGAGGTCGTTGGTATCGATCGCGACGTCGACTTCTTCAGCTTCGGGAAGTACCGAGACGGTGGCCGATGACGTGTGGACGCGACCCTTCGCTTCTGTCGTGGGGACACGCTGGACGCGGTGCACGCCCGCTTCGTGCTCGAGTCGAGACCACGCATCCTCGCCTTTGATCAGATACGTCGCTTCGTCGAGACCGCCCTGTTCAGACTCTCGTTCCTCGATCACCTCGAGTTTCCATCCACGAAGTGCGGCGTAGCGTCGATACATCTCGGCGAGGTCGCTCGCAAAGAGGTTCGCCTCTTCGCCGCCTTCGGCACCACGAATCTCGAGGATGACATTGCGCCCGACGTTCGGGTCACGCGGCAAAAGCAGTGTCTCGAGGTTCATCTCCAGGTCTGGGATGAGGGCCTCGGCGTTGTTCATCTCCTCACGCCACTGCTCGCGTTCTTCGCCGCTCGAATCGTTGAACATCTCTCTCGCCGTATTGAGATCGGCTTGGGCCGACTTCAACTGCTGCCAGGCGAGGTTGATCTCGGCGAGTTCTTTGTGGCGACGAGACAAATCACGAAGACGCGTCAGGTCGCTCGCGATGTCCGGGGCGGCCAACGCCGCTTCCACGGTGTGCAGTTCGTCCTGAAGTACGTTCAGGGTCTCGTCGAGGGAGCGCACGAAGAGTGGTGAGCGCTCGGAGGCTTACGCCTTGGGAGCGCGCGCCTTGTTGGTCTTTTGCGCGTAGCGGCGCTGGAAGCGCTCCACGCGTCCACCAGTGTCGACGAGCTTCTGCTTGCCGGTGAAGAACGGGTGGCACTCGTTGCAGAGTTCGACGGTCATCGAGGACTTGGTCGACTGGGTCGTGAACGTGTTGCCACACGAACAGGTGACGGTCGCTTCGCCGTACTTGGGGTGAATGTCTGTCTTCATGAGTGCTCCTTGTTGCGAAGGGAAAGTTTACAGGAAAATCAGCTGGTCGGTGCCGGGCCGCGCGCGATCTCGGCCAGGAACTCGTCATTGCTGCGTGTGGACTTGAGTTTGTCGATCAGCAGCTCCAGGCCCGCGGCCTCTCGGCCCTCAGAGGCGAGGCCGTTGAGCACACGACGGAGCTTCCAGACCTGGGGCAGGACTTCGCGGCTGAAGAGCAGTTCTTCGTGGCGGGTCGAGGATCCGTTGACGTCGATCGCTGGGTACAGGCGGCGTTCGGCGAGGCGACGGTCGAGTTTGAGCTCCATGTTGCCGGTGCCCTTGAATTCCTCGAAAATGACGTCGTCCATCTTCGAGCCCGTCTCGACGAGGGCGCTCGCGAGGATGGTGAGCGATCCACCCTCTTCAATGTTGCGCGCGGCCCCAAAGAACTTCTTCGGTGGGTAGAGCGCGCCCGAGTCAACACCACCGGACATGATGCGCCCGGTCGCGGGCGCCGCCAAGTTGTAGGCGCGCGCGAGACGGGTGATGCCGTCGAGGATGATCACGACGTCACGACCCTGCTCGACGAGCCGCTTGGCACGTTCGATGCACAGTTCGGCCACGTGCGTGTGCTCCTCGGCGGGGCGGTCGAAGGTGGAAGAGATGACCTCACCGTGCACGCTTCGACGAATGTCGGTGACTTCCTCGGGGCGCTCGTCAACGAGGAGCACCATCAAATGCACTTCAGGATTGTTCGCTTCGATCGACTGGGCGATCTGCTTCATCACCGTGGTCTTACCGGCCTTGGGTGGTGAGACGATGAGTCCACGCTGACCTTTTCCAATAGGCGACAGCAGATCGACGATGCGCGGCGTCAGGTCGCTCTTACCTTCATTGGTCTCCAGCTTGAGCTTCTCATCGGGAAAGAGGGGGGTCAGATCCTCGAAGCGAGGGCGAAGACGCGCGACTTCGGGGTCGATGCCCGCCACTGAGTCGACGCGTAACAGCGCCGGGTACTTCTCGTTGGACGCCGCGGGACGGAATCCGCCGACGATAGCGTCACCTTTTCGAAGGTGGTACCGACGAACCTGGTTGATCGACACGTAGACGTCGTTGGGCGACGGGTGATAGCCCTTGGTTCGCAAGAATCCGTATCCGTCGTCACGAAGGTCCAGCAACCCTTCGATCTCGACGAGCTCTCCGGAGTAGGGCTGATCGGCATTGGGCATGACTTCGCCACCGAAGCGCTCGCGACCCGCACCGTTGCCACTGCGGTTGCGGCGGTTGCGACGGTTGCGTCCACCCGGCTCGTTCGAGAACTCCCGGGGCTGGCGCTCGCGGGTCTGATTGCCCTGGCGCGACTGATTCGTAGCGGTCTGATTCGACGACATGTGACGCTCGGACTGGGATTCACTCGCTACGGTGATCTCGCTCGGGCTCGCCGCGGTTGTGGTCACCGACGCGGCCACTGGCGCTTTGACGACGGGTTCGACGAACTCGCCGAGTAACGCCTCGAAGTCGTCGACCGGGGTCGCGACCGTGCGTCGCGAGCGAACGGCCCGTGAACTCGGTCCGGCCTCGGAAGAGGCTGCTGAGGTGGTTGTGTTCGAGGCACTCGACTTGGCGGCGGTGACGCTCGCCTTCGGGGTCGACTCTCCCATGATGGATTCGATGAGGGCGGCCTTGCTCGCTCGAGCGGAGACTTCAACGCCCTTCACTTTGGCAATGGTTTGGAGATCTTCGCGAGTCTTTGACTCGAGATCTGAACGGTCTGGGGTGGGCTTTGCAGCCATTGGTGTTCCTTTCTCACCGACCGCAACGAGTTCGCGACGGAGAAGAAAAACAAGAGATGTCGTCTTAGGAAGAGTTCCGCACGTCGGCGAGAGGCCGGACGCGTACGACAAGTAGCAGTGTAGCCGACTGTGGCGACAATGCAAGCAAGGGAGGTTTGCCTAGGAAAGTTCCGAGAGCAATGAACTCAACGTGGCGTCCACAACGACCGGCGCCGCGCTGTTGGCGACCGCGGTGTCGGGGTCCTTCAGGCCGTTACCAGTCAAGACGCACACCACCGTCGAGCCCTTGGGCACACCGAACTTCAAGATGCCCGCTACCGATGCGGCTGACGCTGGTTCGCAGAAGATCGACTCGTAGCGCGCCACGAAGTGGTACGCGTCGAGGATTTCATCATCGGTGACCGCACGGATGTCACCCAATGATTCGTGGATCACCTCGAGCGCTTGCACCCAACTAGCGGGATTACCAATACGGATCGCGGTCGCAATCGTCTCGGGGTTGGCGACCGGGTGTCCGAGCACGATGGGCGCGGCGCCCGCCGCTTGAAAGCCCCACATCTTTGGGAGGTCGCGGGTAAGGCCCGCCTCGTGGTACTGCGTGAAACCTCGCCAGTATGCGGTGATGTTCCCCGCGTTTCCTACCGGAATCGACAAGATGTCGGGCACCTTGCCCAGCACGTCGACGATCTCGAACGCGCCGGTTTTTTGACCCTCGATACGGTCGGGGTTGATCGAATTCACGATGGTGATCGGCAGGTGCTGGGTGAGTTCGCGCGCCAGGTCGAGTGCCTGGTCGAAGTTTCCTCTGATCTGGATGACCTGGGCCCCGTAGACAATGGCCTGGGCGAGCTTGCCCATGGCGATCTTTCCTTCGGGTACGAGGACGACACACTCCATGCCCGCCTTGGCGGCGTACGCGGCCGCGGCGGCAGAGGTGTTGCCGGTCGAGCCGCAGATCACGGTCTGGGCTCCGTTGGCCTTGGCCTTGGTGATGGCCATGGTCATACCTCGGTCCTTAAAGGAGCCCGAGGGATTGAGTCCTTCGTACTTCAGGTACACCTCGGCTTCGAGGCGCTCTGAAAGACGCTCGGCGTAGATGAGCGGTGTGTTGCCCTCTTGGAGGGTGACGACCTCGCTCACTCCTTCGAGATCAAACCATCTCGAATATTCTTTGATCAAGCCGTTCCAACCGGTCACGCGACACCTCCGTCGACAACGCGAATACATGCGCCAATCGAGTCAACTGACTCCAATTTGGCGAGATCGTCAATCGTGGCGTGCACCGCCTTGGTCAATGCAGTGTGCGTGACGAACGACAGACGTGCCTCGTCACCGAATCCCGATTGCTCCATTGATTGGATCGACACACCGTGTCGACCGAAGATGTTCGCCACACTCGCGAGCACGCCGGGCTCGTCCATGACGTCAAGACTGATATAGAAGACGCTCGCAATCTCGCCTACCTCGATGCTGTGGAGACGGTCGTCGACGCTGAAGGGCACGTCGTGGCGACCACTGACCCGATTACGCGCGGCGTGCAGTACGTCGCCGAGCACCGCGGTCGCCGTTGGTACGCCGCCCGCGCCTTGGCCCAGCCACATGAGTGGCCCGCTCTTCGCACCTTCGACGAACACGGCGTTCATGGCACCGTGCACCGAGGCGAGGGGGTGCTCACGTGGGATCATCGCCGGGTGAGCTCGTCGCGAGATCCCGTGCTCGCCCACCCGCTCGGCAATGCCCAGCAACTTGATCACGTATCCCGCGCGCTGGGCGAATTCGACGTCGACCGATCGGACGCCGGTGATTCCTTCGCGCGCGATCTCTTCGCCGCGCAGTTCAGTCCCAAAGGCCAACGACGAGAGGATCTGGACCTTCGCCGCCGCGTCGAACGCCTGGACATCGGCACTGGGGTCGGCCTCGGCGTACCCGAGCGACTGCGCCTCGTGTAACGCGTCGGCGTAGCTGCTCCCCTCCGAGGTCATCTTGGAGAGGATGAAATTGGTCGTGCCGTTGACGATGCCCAGTACGCGTTCAATGCGCTCACCCGCGAGCGACGTGCGAAGGGCACGAAGTATTGGAATCCCCCCGCCGACCGCCGCCTCGTAGAAGAGGTCGGCGCCGTTCTCGTGGGCCAACTGGCTCAGTTCAGTGCCGCACTCTGCGATGAGGGCCTTGTTGGCGCTCACCACCGACACGCCTCGACGCAGTGCGGCTTCGATGTACGTGCGCGCGGGCTCGATGCCACCGGCGAGTTCTACCAGTATGTCCAGGTCCTCGCGGTTCGCGAGTGCCAACGCGTCTGTCGTGAGCAGGGCCGGATCAAGCCCCGGACGAGGCTTTTTGGTGTCACGAACTGCGACCTGGACCACTTCCAGGGTCGCCGTCGCCGCGTCGACCAGGGCGATCGAGCGTGATTCGTCGTTCACCAGGTCCACAAGTGCGAGCCCTACGTTGCCCGCCCCTATTACTCCGACGCGAATCTTCGGCGTGTTCATTGAATAAGGCTAACCGCTCGCACGAGACCGCCAGATCAGACTTCGAGACGCGCGAGGTCGTCGAAGGTCTCACGACGAAGCACTTGACGAGCTTCACCGTCACGAACGAACACCACCGCAGGACGCGGCACCCGGTTGTAGTTCGAGGCCATGGAATAGCCGTACGCGCCCGTCACCGGCGTGGCCACGATGCTGTCCACCGTGGTCTGGGCGGGCAACCACGCCTCGTCAATCAAGACGTCACCGCTCTCGCAGTGCTTGCCCACGAGACGCACGTTCTGAACACGGGGGGCCAGAGGGTGGTCGACGTCGAAGGCCTCATACCCTGACCCGTAGAGCACGGGGCGCGGATTATCGCTCATGCCTCCGTCCACCGCCATGTACGTGCGCTGGGGCACGTGCTTCACCGCACCGACCCGATACAGGGTGACTGCCGCCTGGGCGACAATGGAGCGACCGGGTTCCGCGAGCAAGCGCACTTCGGGGGCGAGTCGCGCCTCACGCGCGGCGTCACGCAACGCCTCACCCCACTGGGTCACGCTCAGCGCCTCTTCGCTCGCAACGTATGCGACACCCAGTCCTCCACCGATACACATCTCGTCGAAACCGTCGTCGCGTGTGAAGTCACTAAGTATTGACAGGGTCTCGACGTAACCCGCTACTTCAAAGATCTGTGAGCCGATGTGGGCGTGCACGCCGTGCAGGCTGACACCGGGTATCTCGCGCAGCGCCGAGATCGCGCGTCGCGCGTCCCCACTCGAAACCGAGAACCCGAACTTCGTGTCCTCTTGGCCTGTGCGGATGTACTCGTGCGTGTGAGCCTCCACTCCCGGCGTCACGCGCACGAGACAGTTGAGGGGCGTATCGGGCGTGACGAGTGAGCGAAGTCGCTCGATCTCATTGAAATTGTCGACAACCAGCCGGTGCACGCCACTCGCCACGCACCGTTCGAGTTCGTCGTGCGACTTGTTGTTGCCGTGCATGATGATGCGATTCGCCGGTACGCCCGAACGAAGCACGAGGTCGAGTTCGCCACCCGTGGCGACGTCGATGCACAGTCCTTCTTCGAAGGCCACGCGCGCCATCGCGCCACAGAGAAAGGACTTGGACGCGAACGCCACGCCGTCATCGAAGACGCTCGCCGCCTCTCGACACCTCGAACGCAGCGTCGCCTCGTCGTAGACAAAGAGCGGTGTGCCGTAGGTCGACGCGAGATCGTGCAGTGATACCCCGCCGATCGTGACATCGCCCTCAGTGACCTGGGCGGTGTCGGGCAGCAACGAGGTGAGAAGGGGCTCCGCGCTCACGAGTGCCTAGCGCTCGACGTCTCGACGGCTTAAGTGAATCGAACAGTGTCCGGTAGGCTGACGGTGATGCCCTCGTAGCTCAGCGGATAGAGCATTGGCCTCCGAAGCCATGTGCGCAGGTTCGATTCCTGCCGGGGGCACCAGGCGACTCAAGGAACAATCACCATTCGAACCGTGTCGGTGATGGCTGTACCACCGGACTGGGAACCAGCCATGATCACGATCGGATCGCCAGACTGCGCAATACCCGCCTTCACCACCTGCTCGACCGCAAAGTCACAGAGTTCGTCGATGTCGGTCGACGGCGACATGAAGACGTCTTGCACGCCCCACGAGCTGGTCAGTTGGCGGGCCGTTGACTCACTGGGTGTGATGGCGATGATGGGCATCGGCGGGCGAAAACGCGAGATTGCGCGCGCGGTCATACCCGAACGAGTGCACGCCACGATCGCGACGGCCTTTTCTTCCATTGCCGCTCGCCACGCCGCACCGGTGATCGCTGCGGTAATGCGCGTTGACTGCGTGCCGGTGCCGACGATCTGTTGGACGCCGAGCGAAGATCCCCACTTCGCGTAATCGAAAGACTCCTCGGCGCGGGTCACGATGCGGTCCATTGTCTTCACGGTTCCGACGGGGTCGTCGCCGATCGCCGTCTCACCGCTCAACATCACCGCGCTGGCGCCGTCGAGGACGGCGTTGGCGACGTCGGTCACCTCGGCGCGCGTTGGCACCTGGGAGTGGGTCATTGATTCGAGCATCTGGGTCGCCACGACCACGGGTCGGGCGTAGCGAATGCCGTGTCGCACGATCAACTTCTGAAGATGGGGCACCTCTTCTATGGGCATGCGAACACCGAGGTCACCTCGCGCGACCATGATCGCGTCAGACACCGCGATGATCTCGTCAAGGTTCTCGACGCCCTCGCCGGTCTCGATCTTGGCCATCATCATGACGTCGTCGCGAGACAACACCGTTCGAACCGACACCATGTCGAACGCCGAGCGCACGAACGAGACCGCGAGGATCTCGAATTCCTCGCTGCGCAGCGCCTCGAGGCGGGCGCGATCCTCTTCAGTGGGCAGTCGGTCGTTCAGGATCGATGTCGGCAACGAGAGGCCTGGCTTACCCATCACGGCACCACCCGAGGTGACCACGGTCGTGGTGTGCTTACCCGAAGACTTCACCTGGAGTGACACTCCGCCGTCACCGATGTGGATACGGTCACCCGGCTTCAGTTGCGCAAGGATGTCGTGGCGCTCGATAGCAATGCGCTCGGCCGTGGAAGCCTCGCCAAAAGCCTCGAACAATTCAATCGTGCTCCCGATCGTCAATGCGACCGGTGATGTGCCAAAGGAACCCGCGCGAATCTTCGGGCCAGGGATGTCGACCATGATGCCCAGGTGCGGCACGAGTGCACGAACCCGTCGAAGGCGCTCGATGCCCGATGGAATGTCGCCGTGGGCGAACGAGAGACGAAATACGTCTACGCCTGCGTCGACGAGCTTTAATAGGACTTCATCACTATCCGAGGCTGGCCCGATAGTGGCTACGATTCGCGTGCGTCGCACGGTTTTCCCTTCGCTGCTTTTACCAAGTCTATGGGAAACGTCAATGGTCCTCTCGCGCGACTGCGCACCGAGTGGCGCTCGGCGACGCTCCCCAGCAAAAGTTGTCGGGTGCTGCACGACGTGGCCTCGAATCTCGGCGACGGGTCTTTGCAACACCGTCTTCGCCCACGTGCTCGACGTCACCCCCGGGTAGTCGCACCTGGCTCACGGACGTGCCTTCTCGACGCGTGCGTCATCGAAACTCTCCATCTCGGCGTGCAGCGTGGCCGCGAGTTTCAAGAGTGGGAACGCCAGCGCGGCACCACTCGCCTCACCGAGTCGAAGACGCAGGTCCAAGAGTGGTTCCAGCCCCAACTCGTCGAGCACCATCGCGTGGGCTCGTTCCGCCGAGCGATGTCCCGCGATGAAGTAGTCGCGCAACCGAGGTTGGAGCCGGTAGGCCACCAGGGCGGCGACGCCCGTTGCGAACCCGTCGAGCAGTATTGGTCGACGTGCCTCTCCGGCGGCGAACATGGCACCCACGAGCGCCGCGAACTCGAAGCCGCCCACTCGTCGTAGACACTCGAGTGCGTCGCGCGCGTCCGGGGCGTTTTCGCGAAGCGCCTCTTCAATGACGGCGATCTTTCGATCAAGCCCCTGAGCGTCGAGTCCGGTGCCGCGTCCGCACACGTCACGAGGAAGGCTCCGCGTCAGCGCGGCAAGCAACGCCGCAGCCACCGTGGTGTTGCCAATGCCGATCTCGCCGACGATGAGGACGTCACACGTGTCGATCATCGCCTTCGCCTCGAGATAACCGGCGTGCACCGCTTCGCGGACCTGCTCATGGGTCATGGCGGGGCCACGCGATATGTCTGACGTTGCGTTCGCCACGCGTCTGTCGATCACGCCCGGCGCGCGCTCGCCCACAAGACCGACATCGACAATCGAGAATGCGGCGTCGTGGGCACGAGCCAACACCCCGATGGCGGTGGCACCTCGTGCCGCGGCGACAGCGATCTGACGGCTGACCCGACCTTCGAAGAGACTCACTTTGCGGCTGGTCACGCCGTGGTCACCCGCGAACACGAGGACGCCGGGCTTCATGACCGTCGGCGGCGCCGATCCAGTCGCCACCGCCCACTGTTGCACGACCCCCTCGAGCACTCCGAGACTGCCGAGCGGCTTCACCAGTTCGTCCTCGACGTCACGCACGGTAATCCCCGCCGTGACATCGCCGGGTTGCACCCTCGCAGCCAACTGTTCGCACCACGATTCGCTCACTGAGAAGGACACGCTCTCCTCTTCGAGCGCAGATCCGAGGTCCTCTCGTTCACCGCTCCCCCAACGTTCGTGAAAGACGAGTTCTCCAACATCGCGACGTCGGTCCCAACCATTGGACTCGAGGCCGGGCCGGGTCGGTCGCTCGTCGGGGTAGCCAACGCACAACCACGCAATGGGCACCACGTACTCGGGCAGACCGAGCAACTCGCTGAGTTCGTCGGGCTCGTAGAACGACACCCACCCCACGCCCACACCCTCCGCGCGAGCAGCGAGCCAGAAGTTCTCGATGGCGAGGCACGTGCTGTAGATATCGGCATCACGCACGGTGTGTCGCCCGAGGACCTCGACATCGGGGTCTCCGCGGTCACAGCACACGCAGATACTGAGGGGCGCCTCACGAATTCCTTCGATCTTGAGGTCGAGGAACTGGGTCGAACGACCCTCGAAGTATTTCGACTGCTCGATCCGCTCTCGTTGCGCCATTGCCTGCATGGCGCTTCGCGTCGTCTCGTCGCGCACCACAATGAACCTCCAGGGTTGACTGAGGCCGACCGACGGAGCGGCGTGTGCCGCGTTCAAGAGACGAGCCAAGAGTCCATCGGGAAGTGGGTCCGGTCGGAATTTGCGTATGTCGCGACGTTCGTCGATCGCTCGCCACACGGCCTGACGTTCACTGTCAGAAAATCGCCAGTCGTCGGGGTGTTCGCGACGATAGCTGGCCCGTGACGCGTCAAACCCCTCAGGCACGACCGGCCGTTCGTTTCGTGCACTCACCACTAACCCCACTCCTCGAGTCCGATCGCCGCGCGTACCGCACCCGCCTCACCCGGACCAACGACCGCATTCATCACGCGAAGCATCGACCAACCATCTCCGACGTCGACCACGTTGATCGAGCCGTGACGTTGCGCGAGGCGAAACGCCCCGGCGTCGGGCATCGAAAGTACGTCGACGAGCAATGCTCGAAGGGCCCCCGCGTGACTGACCACGACGACGGTCTCACCTCGGTGCCGATCGACGATCTGCCCCACGCACTCGCTGACCCGGACCCTGAGGTCCGCAAAGCTCTCACCGCCAGGAAATCGAAGTGATGTCGGTGTCGCCATCCACGTCGCGTACGCGTCGGGGGCATCGAGTTCGATCTCGCTGTAAAGACGACCCTCAAAGTCGCCGAAATCAATCTCTTGGAGGCGAGCGTCAGTGACTACATCGTGCCCACGCGTTCGTGCGACGAGTTCGGCCAGTCGCCGTGTCCGCTTCAGCGGGCTCGCGTAGGTGGCAGTGACCTGAACGTCGCTCAACACCTCGGCAATACGCGTCGCGTGCGACACTCCCTGAGGCGAGAGCTCGACGTCGGTTCGACCGTAACAGCGGCCCGCGGCCTCAGGAACAGTCTCGGTGTGGCGAACGAGGATGAGACGAGTTGAAGGCTTCACGAGTGCCCAATGAATACAACGCCCAGCACGAGCACGAGCACGTCACTGATCTCACACGTCGCGCCCAACGTGTCGCCCGTCACCCCACCGAGCCAGCGACGATAGAACGCCCCGGAAACCCCACAGAGCCCTAGGACCACGACGAGCGCCACTGCTCCTCGCACTCCTTTGAGGACAAGCGCCGCGACAACGGCGAGCGCGAGCGCCGCGACAACGCGAACTCGCGGCACGCGCGTGAACGCTTCGCCGACCCCTGGGCCGGAGCGAGCGTACGAGAGCCATCCGGCCAGCACCACCGGCGACAACCGAGAGAGCATTCCCGCAAGGGCGGCGTAGCCCACCGCCGCGTGGTGTTGGACCAGGACATCGAGGGCGCCGACACGTATGAGCAGGTCCAGGACGATCGCCACGACACCGTAGGTACCGACCGTGGATTCGCGCATGACTTCAAGCGCCCTCTCGCGAGAACGTGTGCCCAATGCGTCACTGGTATCGGCCAGGGCGTCGACGTGCAGCGCCCCCGTGAGCAGCACACCCGCCACTACCGCGAGAGCGGAGCCGAGCATGGGGGCTACGACTTGTGCCAGCGTCTGCGCGACTAGGCCGACGGCACCCCCGATCAACAACCCTACGAGTGGGAACCACGCCATCGACCTGACGAGATCGTCGCGGTCGGGCTCCGCGTTTGTGCGAATGGGCACCCTGGTGAGAAAGCCCACGCTGGCCGCGAGTGAGCGGGCCTCTCTGCGTGACACGGCGCTGATCGAAGCGGCGGAAGCGTTCACGCGGGCTCGTGCTTCGAGCGCGCAGGGAACTCGAGGGCCCGACCGGCCACCATGAGCAGCATCGAATCTGCGACGTCGCTCCAGATCGCGTTGACCCGACCAAGAACGTCAATGTAGCTACGCGCGAGCGGGCTCACGGGCACCACGCCCGACCCCACTTCATTACTGACCACGATGGTCAACCCGCGTCGCCGCGCAGCACTCGCGGCGAGATCGGCTGCCAGTCGTTCGATCTCGGCACCCGTCATCACCTCAAGACAGTTCGACACCCACAACGTCATGCAGTCAACGATCAGACAGTGGTCGTCGGTGACGCGTTCCAGCGCGCCGGCCACGTCGATTGGTGCTTCGAGAGTGATCCACGATGCGGGTCGTTCGTCACGATGTCGCGCAATGCGCTCGGTCATCTCCGCGTCACGCGCTTGACCCGTCGCGATGAACCAGACCCGCTCGGCGTACGGTCGGGCGAGTTCGAGGGCCTTGGAGGACTTGCCGCTACGCGCGCCGCCGACGATGAGCGTGACGCCCATTAGAAATCAATACCTCGCCTGGCACGTATTCCCTGATCGAAAGCATGACGGACGTTGCGCATCTCGGTGACAGTGTCCGCGACCTCAATCAGTTCCTGCGGTGCGTCACGCCCGGTCACGATGATGTTCACGTGAGAAGGACGCGCTCTCAGGCACGCCACCACCACGTCGACGTCAAGCCAGCCCCAGGCCATCAAGTAGGTCAGCTCGTCTAGCACAACGACATCAAACTCACCCCCCTCGATGCTCTCGCGCGCCAGCTCCCACGACGCCAACGCGATCTCTCGCGTGTGGTCGATGTCGTCAGATTCCCACGTGAAGCCGTCGCCACCCTTCATCCAGGTGACGCCCAAGTCTCGACAGACCTTCTCTTCGCCCACGTGCCACTTGCCCGATTTGATGAACTGGATGACGCCGACCTTCCAACCCCGAGCAACCGCGCGAATGACCATGCCGAACGCTGCGGTGGACTTGCCCTTGCCGTCTCCGGTGTTGACGATCACGAGCGATGGTGCTCTCGTCGTTGATGTCGCCACTTTCGCCGGAACCTCGCGAGGTGGCTCGACGCGCTCACTCGGCAGTTGATTGTTTGCGTCGTCTCTGGTCACTGGCTCACTCCTCGTACTGGCACGATCACATCGGCGCCGTCTATATCGATGACGCGAAGATCCATCTGGTAGCAACGACTGAGCTCTTCGCGTCGAATGATGTCGTGCGCCGGACCATCGAGGACGACTTTCCCGGCGTCGAGCAGAACGAGTCGATCGGCGAACTGGCCCGCGAGCGTGAGGTCGTGCAGGGTGGCCACGATCGTGAGTCCACACTCGGTGACTTCTCGGCGCAGCAATTCGAGCAAATCCATCTGATGGTGAAGATCGAGCCCGGTGGTCGGCTCGTCGAGGACAATGACCATGGTCGACTGCGCCAGCGCGCGCGCGAGCACCATGCGCTGACGCTCACCACCCGACAGCGTGGCAACATCGCGCTCGCAGAACTCGTGGAGTGACAGCCGCTCCAGGACCGAATCGACAATGGCCCGATCCCCGGCACTGGGTGCTCGAAGTAGCCCGTGATACGCCGTTCGACCCAAGGCGACGTAATCCCTCACGTTCATACCATTGGGGACCGAGGGACGTTGGGGGACGAGCGCAACGAGCTTCGCCCGCTCTCGCTCGTTGAGCGTTTCGAGCGGCTGGCCCGAGATTGAAATCGCGCCGCGCGCGATTCGTCGAAGACCCACGACCGACTCGACGAGCGACGTCTTACCCGCGCCGTTAGGTCCGATCACCGTGAGCCACGTCCCCGACTCGACGTGCAAGGTCACATCCGACACGAGGTCTCGCGCGTCGGCGCGCACCGTCAGCTCGTTGATCTCAACGGCGTTCATGTCGTGAGCTGCCGTCGAAAGGTCAAGATGAGCGCGAAGGCGGGTGCGCCGAGGATCGCCGTCACAACGCCAAGGGGCAGTTCAGTCGGCGCCATGATCGTGCGGGCAATGGTGTCTGCGAGGACCAGGAACGCGGCGCCAAAGATCACGCTGAGCGGCAAGATTCTGCGATACGAGGTGCCAACGAGTAGACGAAGGATGTGCGGCACGATGATGCCCACAAAACCAATGAGCCCGACCGCAGAGACCACCGCCGCGGTGCCGAGCGACGAGGCGGCCACGACCACGAGACGCACCCTTCGAACCGGAAGTCCGAGTGTCTTGGCTTCTTCGTCACCCACGCTCATCACGTCAAGCGCCCCGCCCGCGGCCACGCAGACCACCACGCACAAGACCACGTACGGCAAGACCATCCACACTGATGACCAGCTGGCGGTCGCGAGCGAGCCCAACAGCCATATGTAGACCCGGGCGATCGAATCGATCGAGGACTGTTGCTGGAAGAACGTCTGCAGACTCGTGAGCAACGCCGAGATGGCGACGCCCGCGAGGATGAGAGTCGACGCGGTCGCGCGCAACCCACGTCCCCCGAGCCCCCACGTGAGCAGAACCGCGATCGTTGCGCCCGCGAAGGCGAGGAGCGGCGTCCACGACGGCGTGGTGAGGCCGTGACCCACGTAGACGATCGCGAAGGTCGCGCCCAGCCCCGCACCGGCCGCCACACCCAAGAGATACGGGTCCGCCAAAGGGTTGCGGAACACGCCCTGGTAGGCGCCCCCCGCGACCGACAACATCGCTCCCGTCACGAGTCCGAGCACGAGTCGCGGTGCGCGCAACTGCCACACAATGGTCGCCTGCAGTGGGGTCAAGGTGCTGTGACCGAGACCGAGACCGCTCGCGATCGCACCGATGATACGTGTCGTCGAAATCGACGTCGGGCCTACACCGAGGCCCGCGACGACCGCCGCGATGAGGGCGAGCACACAGAACAACGTCACCATCGCAACACGACGAGCGGTCGGCGGGTGGGCGCTCAGCACTATTTGGTCCAGAGGTTCTTCTCGTTCAGAACCCGCTTGACCGATGACGTGATCTCGTTCATCAGCACCGTGAGTCGTGGTCCCCACCGCGAGGCGATGTTCGCGCTCAAGCCGATCACGTTGTGGTGCACGACTGCGCTCACCGCGGAGAACCCGGGTCGCGCCCCGACACTGGCCACCGACGCGTCACCCGCGAGAAAGATCAGTGTAGGGTTCGCGCTCGCAATGTACTCGGCGTTCAACTGCGGGTAACCGGCGTCGGCGGTTGTGGCGTCGGCGTCGGCGATGTTCACGAGTCCAACGGATTTGAGCAGGGAGCCGACGAATGTGGAACTCGTGAGCGAGTAATACGGGTTCGCCGAGATCTCGTAGTAGACCGAGATCTTCTTGGTCGGATGCGCAGGGACCGACGCGATGTCAGCGCTGATGCGACGCTGCATCGACGCCGCCAGTGCATCAGCTCGCGCCTGGTGACCCGTCAGTTGTCCCAATTGGCGAATCTGGGCCAACGCACCGCTCACTGTGGTCGGGGCATCTTGCATAACTACCTTGACGCCCTGGGCGGTGAGGTCTTGTTGGATTGAATTTGCGTTGTACGAGATCACTACGAGATCGGGCTTGGTCGAAGGATGCGTCGGGGTCACTGCGCAAAGACCGAGCAGCGCCTCGACGCTCGGGCTCAATGGGTTGATCACGTGCTGGGCTGAGAGACGCTTCGCCTGGGCGGGGTAGTTCGAATCCTGGTCAACCGCCTGCACCTGGGCCCCCGCGCCGATGGCGAAGAGCGTCTCAGTGGCGCTCGGCGAAAGCGAGACAATGCACTGGGGCGCAGACGATGCGGACGCCGCCGCGACGCTGATGAGTGGGAACGCCACTGCACTGATCATCAGTGCAACGACGAACCGGAGGGATTTCTTCATGGATATCTCCTTGTGTCCGTCGAGTCAGATTTGGACGACGGAGAGATATCCGAACGACCGCCCCTTACCTCGAGAGCTGTCTTCACATCTCCTCGCGGAAGGCGACCTGGCTTTATGGGCTTCTCACGAAGGCCACTTACAGTTGCGGGACAGCGTTGGAATCTCACCAACTTCGCTGCCGCGAGGCACTGTGACCTTAGCGCACCTTGGACGCGTCGTCCATCGCAACGCAACGTCGATACTCGCTCAGCGTTGCGTCACGCAGTTGCCACATGCACGTCGCGCCGACCTGATCCGCACTCTGATGTGAGATCACCACCACCGATCCGGTGGCGTAGTGCTCGCGCAGCGCCGCCATCAATTCACCAGCTGTCGTCTCATCAAGACCCTCGGTTGGTTCGTCGAAGACCGCAATTCGACGACTCGTCAGCAACTCACGAGCCACACCGAGTCGCCGCTGCTCACCACCCGACAAGCCGGTCGTCGCGCCGCCCAGCTGTGTGTCGAGGCCCTCGGGCATGTTGTCGAGGAGCGGTCCGAGACCCGCCAACGCCAGTGCCGTACGAATCTCCTCGATGCTGGCCGTGGGTTCAGCGATGCGCATGTTCCTCGCGAGCGACGTGGCGAACACGTGCGGGGCGTCGTCGACGAAACCAACGCGCTCGCGCACCTGGTGCGATGAGAGCGTGGCGTACTCGCGTGTGCCGAGGGACAAGGTCCCCTCGTCTGGATCGAGGAACTTGGCGACGAGTCGCGCCAGGGTCGACTTTCCACTACCGCTCGGACCCTCGAGCACAACGAAGTCCCCTGCGCCTATCCGTGCATTGACGTTCGAGAGTACGGCGACGTCATCAAAGCGCTGGCTCACGTTGGTCAACACGACGTCGCCCTCACGATCGTCGAACGACGTTGTCTCCAGAGGCTCGTTGACCGGTGGGTCATACGAGCGCAGCCGCTCGAGTCGCTCGAGCGCCGCCCGGTCACCTCGAAGCCCGACGATCGATGGTGCGGCGACACCAACCAACTCAAGGACGGCTCCACTCAAGAGCGCAGGCACCGCCACCAGGCCAAGTGCCAGCACACCCTCTCGGCGGGCGCTGGCCGTGAGGGCGACGACCGCGAGAGAGGTTGCGGCGACGACGAGGGTCGTGAGCGCGTTCACTACGCCTTTGACTGCGCTGCTTCGTGCGAGCGCGCGGTCGAGCCGGTCCTCTAGCTCGCTCAGGTCGCGTACGAGCACCTGAGAGGCGCCCGCCATCACGTACTCGTCGCCACTTTGGGCGGCACGGTCCACGAGTGACGTCATCTCGACGCGCACCGACTCGATCTCATTCTCGCTGCGCTCGCCCAACAGCGCCGCGGTCCACGGCAGTGCGATCACGCTCACGATAAGACCGAGGAACAACACCAGCGCCGCTGTGGGAACAATGAAGCCGACCACGACTACCGTGACGAGCCCCGCCAGAGCGCTCGTGATGAGCGGGCCAGCGACCGCCGTGAGCAGATCCTGGACCCGCTCGACGTCGCCGAGGACCACGTCGACCACCTCGGAGCTTCGTGGACCGAGGCCCGCGGGCACGAGAGGTTCAAGCAGGCGTGCCACCGACGCGCGCACGTGGCCCATCACCCCGAGGGCCGCTCGATGCGTCTGGGTTCGTTCGACGTAACGACCAGCGGCTTTGGCGAGTGCGAACAGCTGGACGAGACCCATTGGCACGCTGAGCGATAAGACGGCCGGGCGCTGCGCGGCACGCACGATGAGCCACGCGGAAGTCCCCGCGAGACCAACAGTCGCAAAACCGACCAGAAGTCCCGCGTAGAGCGCGCGACGCACCGCCGGCGCCTCACGCGCCAGGGCCTCGCTGACCAGGCCGTTACGCACGGGCCACCTGCGAGGGGGCGAGCGTGACGATCTGGTCAGCGCTCATCGGACGGTGGGTGGCGACCACCCGCGTCATGGTGAGTCGCCCGATCACCTCTTGCACGAGAGCGGCAGACTCAGAGTCGAGGTGGGCCAGTGGCTCGTCCAACACCAGTACCAAAGGATCGCGCACGAGGCATCGCACCAGCGCCAGTCGTCGTCGTTGACCGGCGGAGAGTTCGAGTGATCCCTCGCCGAGTCGTCGATCGAGATCAAGGTCGAGGTCGAGGTCGGCCATGGCCCCACGTATGCGCCGATCATCGATCGACGCGTCACCCATTGTCACCGCATCGCGCACCGTGTCTCCGGGCAACGTCGGATCCTGGGGCATCCACGCAACTCGTCGCTGCCAGGACTGTCGATCGATCGAATCCAACGTCACGCCGTCCACGAGGATCTCTCCACCCTCCAGTCCGCCCAGTGCACATATCGCCCGCAACAGTGTGGACTTGCCCGAACCCGAAGGTCCACTCACACTCACAAGACTGCCTGCGGGTATGAACGCGCTCACGGTGCGGGCACCGGAGCGGTAGCGCGAGGCCCCCGCGAGCACGACGTCGCGCAGTTCGAGTGCCGGAGGTGTTATTGGTGCGGACCCGGTCGCGCGCTCTTCAGCGCGCTCCAGGTAATCGAGCAACTCCGTGGCTGCGGCGATCCCGCTCGCCGATGCGTGGAACTGCGCCGACGATCGTCGAAGCGGCAAGAAGACCTCCGGCGTCAACAACAGCACCGCGAGCGCCGTGCTCAGTCCCAACGAACCGTTGAGCAGGCGAAGACCGAGCACGAGGGCCACGAGCGCGGTCGCGAGCGAAGAGAGTAACTCGAGGGCGAAACTCGAGAGGAAGGCCACACGTAACGTCCCCATAGTGGTGCGCTGGAGCGTCGCGCCGACCTCATCGAGGTTGGCGACTGCATCGCGTGAGCGGTTGAACGACTTGAGGACCGTCATTCCACGCACGACGTCGCCGAAGTACCCCGCGAGAGATTGCTGCTCTCGCCAGCGCTGCTCCATCTTTTCTTTGGCCTCGAGGCCGAGCAACACCATGAAGACCGGGAGCAGGAGAACACTGACGAGCACGATCACCCCGCTCAGTACGTCGTGCAGGGCCAACCACGCCACGAGCACCATCGGGGCCAGTGTCGCGAGCACCAGTGCGGGCACGTAACTCGACACGTAGGACTCAATGGCGTCGATGCCGCGGGTGAAGAGTTGGACCGTGGCGTCGACACTTCGAAGGGGCCCCGACTCAAGCACGCGCTCCATCGCGCGAGCTCGAAGGTCGCGTCGAAGTGGCGCCGCAATTCGCTGGGCCATGGGTGTGCCCAGGGCTAGCGCAAGAGCGCGCACCAGACTCGACACGACGAACAGCACCGCCTCGTGCGCGAGACCCGCATTCGACCTCTGAAAGAGGGACCCGAGCATCGTGGCCAGCGCTACCGCCTGGCCAATGATTGCCGCGGTGCTCACGAGTCCGAGCGCCACCGCCAGTACCAGGGCCCTCGTGACGAAGGGTGAACGTCGCCGCAGTCGCCCCAGAAGCTCCGACGGCCGTTCCGGTGGGCGCGCACTCACGCGCGCGAAGGACTGGATTCTGTCACTGGCTCAGTGCCCGGACGGCTCACGCGCTTCTTGAATATCCAATACGTCCAACTCTGATACAACAACACGAACGGCGTGAAGGCCAACGCGACCCAACTCATCACCTCGAGTGTGTAGCGATGCGACGCCGCCGCCGCGATCGTGAGGTTGTACTGGGACCCGAGCGATGAAACCAACACGTTGGGATAGAGGTTCAACAAGAGCGTGGCGAAGAATGCGACGATGACCACCGCGGTTGCGATGAACGCCCAACCTTCGAGGAGATCTCGCGCCAACCAGCCCACTGCCGCGAGCGCGAGCAAACCGACGATCGGCAGGAGTGGCGGGACCAGCCCGACGCGGTGGTTGGTGTGGGCTGTCTGATACGTCCATGCGAGAAAGGCCGTGACGACCACGAAGGTCAACGGCGCGAGACGCGTCGCCATGGCCTGAGCGCGCACGCGCACGTCACCGTCAGATTTGAGTCCGAGGTACGTCGCGCCGTGAAGCGTGAAGAGCAACAGCGTGCTGAGTCCTCCGAGGAGGGCGTAGGGCTTCACCAGATCGAAGAAGGTACCGGTCCAGGTGTAGTTCGCCCCGATCGGCACCCCGTGCACGAAATCCGCGAAGGCCACGCCCCAGAGCAGTGCTGGGAGCGCCGAGCCCCAAAAGAGCGCCCGGTCCCACCAGCGGACCCAGCCCGGATCGTCACGACGGTGGCGAAACTCGAAGGCCATGCCTCGAAAGATGAGTGCGGCCAGGATCACGAACAGCGCAAGATAGAAACCGCTGAACACCGTCGCGTACCACTGAGGGAAGGCTGCGAATGTGGCGCCACCTGCGGTCAATAACCAGACCTCGTTGCCGTCCCATACCGGACCGATCGTGTTGATCACCACCCGGCGATCGATGTCGTCGCGCGACACGAACGGCAGCAGTGTCCCGACCCCGAAGTCGAAGCCCTCGAGGAAGAAGTACCCGAGCCACAGCACCCCGATCAGATAGAACCACAATTGATCAAGACCGCTGGGCGAGAGTTGTTGGATGGCGAGCATGTCCAGTCCTCCTAGTAGATGAGCTCAGGAGCGCGTTCGGCTTCCTCGGGCGTTTCAATGGCCGGTGGGACCTTGGCGATGCGCAGCATCAATCCAATCTCCACAACGGCGAGTAGCGAGTAGATCGCCGTGAAGCCGATGAGACTCGTCGCAACGTACCCCGGTGAGATGGGCGTCACGGCGTGTGATGTCTTCAACAGTCCGTACACCACCCAAGGCTGACGACCGATTTCGGTGAAGATCCACCCAAAACTGTTGGCGAGAAACGGTGCCAGCACCATCCAGGTCGCGAAGCGCAAGAACCGTGGAGACTTCTCCAGGCGACGCTTGCGCACCAGCCACAGCGCGATGCCGCCGAGCGCGAAGAGTGCGATGCCGAGCCCGACCATTATGCGAAACGACCAGTACGTCAGCCATATCATCGGCACATAACTACCCGGGCCGTACTGCTTCTCGTACTGCTTTTGTAGTTGATTGATCCCTTCGACTTTGCCGTTCCACGAGTTGGTGGCGAGCACGCTCAACAAGTGCGGCAGGCGAATCTGAAATACGGCGTTACCCGAGAGATCGCCAATCGTGAGCAACGAGAAACTCGCGCCGCTCGACGTGTTGTAGAGGGCTTCGGCAGCGGCCATCTTCATAGGCTGCTGGCGAGTCATCTGCTTCGCCTGACTGTCGCCGAGGAACATCGTCGCCACCGCCGCCAACACGGTCACCACAATCGCAATGCGTGCGGCCTTGGCGAAACCCGCGAGGTCGTGCCCCTTTCGAAGGTGCCACGCCGCAATCGCCAACATGAAGACCGCGCCGGTCAAGAACGCGGAGGCGAGGACGTGACCGTACGCCGCGATGAACGTGGAATTGGTCATCACCGCCCAGAAGTTCGTCATGACCGCCTGGTGGGTCTTCGGATCAATCGTGTAACCAACGGGGTGTTGCATCCACGAGTTGGCCGCGACGATGAACGCGGCCGACAGAATCGTGCCGATGCTCGCCATCCAGATCGAAAGGAGATGGATGCGCGCGCTCACCCGACCTCGACCGAAGATCCATATCCCGAGGAAGGTGGACTCCATGAAGAACGCCAGCAACCCCTCGATGGCGAGTGGTGCACCAAAGATGTTGCCTACGAACACTGAGTAGCGTGACCAGTCCATGCCGAACTGGAATTCCTGCACGATGCCGGTGACCACGCCGATGGCGAAGTTGACGAGAAAGAGTTTCCCGAAGAACTTGGTCATCCGGTCATACGCCAAGTCCTTGGTTCGATAGGCCGCTGTCTGAAGGACGGCGACCAAGAGACCGAGACCAATGGTCAAAGGAACGAACAAGAAGTGAAACACCGTCGTCACCGCGAACTGCCAACGCGCAAGTGACAAGGTTGATATGCCAGCGACTAGTGAGTTCATAAACTCACCTTAGAAATCAGGCGAGTTCCCAACCCGCAAGAAATGGGGTCTTAGGTCACTACTTCGCTGACGCGGTGTCCCACCACAATGTGGAGAGGGCACGACCTGAGTGTGGTGGTTGTGCGTCAAGGAACTCACGCACTTCGCCGAGTCGTGACGCGGGTAGACAGAGTCGAACGCGAAGGAAGTGCGCGGCGAGTTGCGGATCGAGTTCACTTCGCACTTCACCCGTCCAGTGTTGGATATGGGCGTCGAACCCCAGTTCGACGAGCACATCGAAGAGATCATCCGAGGTGGGACTGCTCGGACGCTCCAAGTTCCAAAAGTGTCGCCACGCGTCTGACATGTCCGACAGTGGATGATGGTCCGGTATCTCCAGGACCACGCGCGCACGAGCGTGAGCGTCGAGCTCGCGAAGAAATGGCTCGATGTCACTGACGTTGTAGGCCACGTGATGCGCAGTCACTACGTCGCCACGTGGGACCTCGTGGGCAACCCCGGGCCAGAAGCCCTCGTAGGTCTGGACCCGTAGATGACGCTCGATCGCGTTGCGCTCGAACATCGCGAGCATCTCAGGTTGATGATCGACACCGATCACTGACGTGGCCGGAGGGGTCAACGCGAACGCCGCGATGCCCCCTCCGCATCCCACGTCAAGAACAGTGTCACCCGCTCGAAGCGCCTCGCGGGCGCGTTCGTGCGAGGGCGTAGACGCAATGTGCTCGGGCACCGTGAACATCTGAGGCGGGTGAATCCACGGGCTCTCTTCGGCGCTGTTTTCAATCTCGCTCGGGAGTGCCCACTGCTTCAATGCCTGAGACCACTGCTCTACGTGCGAAGCCATTCTCAGCGGCCGCGCATGCGTGCGAAGAAGCCGCCGCCGCTGTCCGCACTCTGGGCCGGAGGGTTCGACGCACACGTGCAACGCTGATTCTTCGGCACACCCGCGAGGGCCTGCTCAATGTGGTTGCCGCAGCCTCGCCAGGTTGGCTTGCCGCACTTCTTACATGTTGCTCTACTGCACATAGTTACTGCCTTTCTCTTTTGTTGGTTAGATCAGTCGAGGCGAGCGCCCGCGAGCTCGAGTGGTCGCGACGCGGGAGACTTGCTCCAGGTCAGGTACCCGCCGTCCAGGTTCTTCGCCTTGAAGCCGTTCTGATTCAGGAGTTGGGTCGCCACGTGACCGCGCTGGCCGACCTGGCAATTGACGATGACCTCGCGCGTCTCTATCTCGTCGAGACGCACCCGCAATTCGTCCAATGGGATGTTCAAGGTACCCGGTATGGAGCCCCGAGCGAACTCGCTCACCGAGCGCACGTCGATCATGGTGACGCCTTCGGCGCGGTATTCGTCGAGTTCGTACCATTGGACGTTCTCTTCGAGACCGCTCAGCAAGTTCTCGGCGATGTAGCCGAGCATGTTGACCGGATCCTTCGCTGAACCGAAGGGCGGTGCGTACGCCAACTCGAGATCAGCTAACTCGGGTGCGGTGATGCCCGCGCGAATGGCGGTGGCGAGCACGTCGATTCGCTTGTCGACGCCCTCAGTCCCAACGCCCTGTGCGCCGTAGATGGCGCCGGTGGACCGATCGACCAGCAATTTGAGTGCCATCTGCTTCGCGCCTGGGAAATAGCCCGCGTGTGACGAGGGGTGGGTGTGGATGATGAGTGGTGAGCGACCCATTGCGCGCAGTCGCTTCTCGTTCCAACCCGTGGCCGCGATCGTAAGGTCGAATACCTTCACAATCGCGGTTCCGATGGTTGCGAGGGGGCGGACGTCGAGTCCCGCGATGTGGTCAGCCACAACGCGTCCTTGTCGATTCGCGATGTTGGCGAGCGGCACCAAGGTGGCACTGGCGTCGAGTGCGTCGCGCTTTTCTGCGGCATCACCGATCGCGTAGATGTTGGCAACGCTCGTGCGGTTGAACTCGTCAACGGCGATTCCGCCGCGCTCGCCGATTGTGAGTCCGGCACCACGGGCTAGACCGGTCTCCGGGCGCACGCCAATGGCGACGATCACGAGCTCGCCCGCGACGAAGTCACCCGAGGAGAGCTCCACACCGCGTTCGTCGATGCGAACGACCGACTCGTTCAAAAAGAGCGACACGCCCTTTTGTCGCATCTCATCAGCCACCAGTTCGGCCATTTCCAGGTCGAGCGGCGCGAGGACTTGTCCCGACGCCTCAACGACACTTGTTGCGATGCCTCGGTGCACCAAGTTCTCGGCGATCTCCACCCCAATGAAGCCACCGCCGATGACGACCGCGTTCGCGGGGTTCTCATCGGCGACGGCGACGATCTTTTCGACATCCTCAACCGTGCGAAGCGCCATGGCCCGCTCGATGCCCTCAATCGGTGGCACCACCGCGGACGCACCAGGACTCAAGACCAGCACGTCATACCCCGCTGTCTCATCGTGACCGGTCTCGTGGTCTATCACCGTCACGGTACGTTCTTCGGCATTGATCGACGTCACCTCGTGATTCACGCGCACATCGATTCGAAAGCGCTCGAAGAGTGAGCTCGGCGTCTGTAAGAGCAGCGACGCCTCATCTTGGATCACACCGCCCACGAAATAGGGCAGGCCACAGTTCGCGTACGAAACGAAGCCACTCTTCTCGTAGACGACAATCTCCGCATCATCCATCAGACGCCGAAGTCGAGTTGCGGTTGACATGCCCCCCGCTACGCCCCCAATAATGATGACTTTCATACTTCTCCTTATGCCAGGCTCAAAAAGAGCTTCTGTAGCTTCTGTGTGACTTCGTCACTGTTTGACGTCGGGTCTGAGATGCATTCCTTCAGACTCGATGAGATCAGCGTGAACGCGGCGGTATTGATCGCCTTGCTCACAGCGGCCATCTGGGTCACGACCTCCTCGCAGGAGCGACCCTCTTCAAGCATTCGTACGACTGCGCCCATCTGTCCGTGGGCGCGCTTCACGCGCTTCACGATGGCGTTGAGTTGCTGCTCGTCGTTGAGCGCGTGGGTGATAGTTGCATCATTCATTGGTTGCCTTTCGTCGGGTCCAATAATGCTAGGTACCCCCCGGGGTGTTGCGCACGATGCCATCAGTGATCACCCTTCAAGATCATCGAGGCCATACGGACATTGAGCGCGATGAAGCGCCACAACTGGAACACCACGTTGTTACGACGGCGCGAGGTCGCGCGGGTTGGCAGTGGAGCACTGGCGATGCTGGCTTCAGCGTTGTCCATGTGATGTCCTTTCGGTTCAGACTGACTATTCGGGGATCAAGTGCCAGAAGGGTCGAGCCTTGGCCTTGTAGATGAACAAGAAGTGCAACATGAACTTGATCCAGTGCCCGGCCAGACCGATTTCACCGAAGGTGTCCTTTTGACTGCGACCCGTCGGATACTTCTCGAAATCGGGCACGATCGGGTACATCGTCATCGCCGCGGCCGAACCGTGAAGCAGCCCAGTGCCCGCCGATGCGACGCACGACGCTCCCATGTCGGCCATCGAAGCTCGGTGTGACGCCGTAGTCGTTCCCAACTTGATGCGCGACACGATGGTCAGCGCCACGGTCTTACCCATCACGCCAGAGGGCATGCCGGTTCGCGGCGGCGCCGGGGAGATGACCGTGCCGTTGGGGCTGGTGCGCGGTCGCGAGATCGGGTGGGGCGGTGCGAACGCGATGCCCACCCCGAAGACGTTCGCGTAGTGCGCACTCTCGTAGGTGTGTGGCCAGTCAGCGGCACGCCACTCGTCGTAGGGCTTGGCGTTGTAGTCGGCGTCGACACGCATGAATCCGTTCGGCGCGAAGACGTCCGCGGTGATGTCTTCGCCCGCGTTATTGAACGCCTTCATGTCGGCGCCACGAAACGGTGGGAGCAACATCGCGAAATCGAACGACAGTGTTTTCTTTGAACCGTCGAGCTGTTCGAAGTGGATTTCACCCGGCTCGACCTTCTCCACGTGAGCTTGCAGGACGGCCTTCACCCCGCGTTCGCGAAAGAGCGACTCGGTCCAGAGTTTGCTGCTCGTCTCGAGTCCACCTTGACTGAAGGTCATCCCGCCGACGCCGAAGTCGCCCAATTCGTATTCGTTGGTCAGATACGTCAGGTCCGCCATATCGCGCACGCCCGCGGCGCGCAGTTCGTGCTCAACGTTGAAGGTGTACTCGAACGCCGCACCTTCGCACGTGCAGGTACCGTGGCCCACACCGACGACGAGCTTTTGGCGTTCGCCCTTCTTCATCTTCTCAATGACCTCATTGAGCGCCTTGGACGCCTCAACGGCGTGACCCGCCGTGCAGACCGACACGGTGTTGGCGTCGGGGCCGAGTCCGGGTGTCGCGGCGAAGTTCAGCTTTGGACCGGTGGCGTTGATCAAATAGTCGTAGTCAAGGTTGGCCTCTTCGCCCGCACGCGCCGGGTCGGTGTAGCGCACTCGCACGTACGGGTGGGTGTTGTCACCGCTGCCTTCAGGGTGCAACTCGATACCTAGTGCCTGGTGAAAGACAATCCCCTTGCGCTTGTAGATCGGCGCCAAGGGAAAGGTGACCTGCTCGGTGCTCATCTTGCCAACGCCCACCCAGATGTTCGACGGGATCCAATTCCACTTCGAATTAGGCGACACGACGACGACCTCGTGCTCTTTGGGGAGCAGTCGGCGAAGGTGCAGCGCCGCGGTGTGACCAGAGATGCCTGCGCCTAAGACCACTACTCGTGCCATCGCAACCTCTTTCTCTTCCATGTCCGGGTACTGGCGTCATCTCGACGATCCCGTTTTGGATACCCCCTAGGGTATCACCCACTAGCCCCCTACGCAAGTCATTCGTATTCAAACGTGTTGTGGATACGAGCGACGTGCGACTCGCTGCGGTCGAGGACCTGGGGCGATGCCGTGCCGCGCGAAATAGGTCCCTACCAGCACTCTTGACGGATTCACCTCGTCAGCAGAACGTGCGATGCTCTCGCTTGGCCATCGACACGTTTGGACCACCGCAAAACTTCTCGACGAACACCAACCCGAACACGTGACTCGCTACCGTCGGATGCCCAAGGTCACCAGTGCTCCACGGGCCGTTGCACTACGGACAGGTCGATGCGCGGCGTCAGGTACGGTGGCGGCTATATGAGCGACGAAGCCAGCGTGCTGCAAGAGCAGATCCGGTACTACCAGGCACGCGCGAATGAATACGACAATTGGTTCTTTCGTCGCGGGCGCTTCGATCGAGGTGAAGATGCCACTCAGCGCTGGTTCGCCCAAGTTGAAGAGGTCCGCCGCGCCGTGAGTAATCTCCCGCTCGACGACAAGAACGTGCTGGAGTTGGCGCCGGGCACGGGGATCTGGACTGAGATCCTCTGTGACCGTGTCGCCCACCTCACCGCTGTCGACGCCTCGCGCGAGATGATCGCACTCAACCGCGAACGACTCGGCGAGCGCGTGAGCAAAGTCACCTTCATCGAAGCCGACCTGTTCGAGTGGCTCCCAACTGGAGAATTCGATGCGGTGGTCTTTTGTTTCTGGATTAGCCATATACCTATGCGGCGAATCGATGAATTTCTCTCTAGGGTCGCCTCGATGCTCACCCCCGGCGGGACTCTGTTCTTCCTCGATGGTCGCAAAGAGCCAACGAGTACTTCAGGCGATCACGTGCTCCCCCTCGACGATGAAGAACTCATGACCCGCCGCCTTGATGATGGTCGTGAATTCGTCATCTACAAGAACTTCTTCGCCAGCCACGTGCTCGAAGAAAAATGCCGCAGTGTCGGGCTCGACGTAACCGTCCACGAAACTGAGGACTATTTCCAGTTCGGCGTTGGCACGCGAAGATAGCAGCGACGAAGAGACCCCGCTTGAGGGCTTGGTGCGTGGAGAGTAACGAGCGTGGGTTGGTCAGGGGACCATGAAGTTTGTGTACTGCCACGGGTCCTCATGGTTGAGCACCCGACCATTCCACTTATCAAACCAATCGACGTGGGTCGAGACCGGATCCCAGTCAATTGGCCCTGACCAGGTTGTCCCGACGTACGGTGTCGCCACCGCAAGGACGTCACGCCACGGGAGCTCGTCGGGGACGCGCACCCCGGCGCGCGGCGCACGCAACATCCAATCGACGGCGCCCAAGATCGACGCCGCGACCTGGACCGTCGTCGCGCTCTGTCGAGGGGCCACCGCGCGAGCCTCTTCGATGGAGGTCTGCATGCCGGTCCACCACGACTTGTAGGGGTGGCCCATCACGAGTACGCCCAGTTCATCACGGCCCGAGATGATCTCGTCGTTCATGATCCGCTGGACTTCGGGGTAGCGGTACTGATTCCCCTCGAGTTCGACGAAGCTCGCCCAGGCGAGATCACTCGGACAATAGGCGTAGTGCACCGTCGGCCGGTAGACCGCCACGCCGTCCTCCCACACCGTCAAGTGATCACAAATAGTGAAGGCCTCCCCGTGGCGGATCACCATACCGATGATCGAACCTGAAGGTGTGCACGAGCGCACCAACGTCTTGTGCGCCATCTGGGCCAAACAGATCTGATTAAGGGGGCCCTCGCCTTCGTGGATCATCGCCGTGGGCGGTAGTACCAGCTCGTGCGTGCCCCAGCCCATCTCTGCGGGGGCAACGCCCTCTTCGTAAAAGCCGTCCACGCTCCACGTGTTGACGAACTCGCCCACTTGCTTTGGTTGGTCGGTGATCTGGGTGTCGCGCTCAGCGACGTGGATTACTTTCACGTCCAAGAGCCGCGAGAGCTCGTTGTACTGCTCACTCGACAGGGCGTGCTCGATAGCGGTGTGGCGCTCGGCGAGCAGTCCGTCGGCGAGCACCGCGGTGGCGATCTCGACGAGTGCCTTCTTGGTCAAGTGGCTCACCAGTCCGGGATTCGCGCCGTGTTCGACGACGGCCGACGGGCCATCGTTCGAGCCCCATCGCGCGATTTGTCGCCGCAAAGCCATGTGTCGCCAGTACAGGGTCCGCTGCTGGGGCGTGTGTGCCGAAGGATCGTCGTAAGGATCCCATACCTCCACGGACGTGTTGAGGTAGCGCACGTTGTTAGCTCGACACCACTCCAGCAATTCTTCGAGGCCGATGTTCCACGCGAGGTCGATAAGCAGGTCACCGTCTCCGAGGTGCGCCTCGAGCGTGCGCTCAAGGTTCTCGGCGTTGATCTCCAATTGCAGGTAGTTAACTCCGCGGGCGAGTGATGACGCGATGCGATCTCGGTTCGCTCGACTTTCGATGACGGTGACCGTCGTGGGGTCTAACTCGAAATGATCGAGGAGCAAGGGAAGAAGACACTGGGCCACAGAACCGCACCCCAGTAGTACTACGCGTCCAGGCACCTGAAGTTCGCTCAATTAGGACCACTCTCTGTCGTACGACATGGCACGAAGCCACGAGCAAGGTTACCGCCAGTGCTCGCACGCACCGTTGTGTGACTACGAGACGGTCATGCCCCCGTCAACCGCGACGTTCGCGCCAGTGATCGCCGAGGAAGCGGGTGAACACAGCCACACGATCGCCGCTGCGACTTCAATGGGTTCAATCAAACGTCCGATCGGTTGGTGCATCACGAAGTCCTCACCACTCTCGAGTCCGTAGACGTGTGCCGAAGCTTGAAGAATGGCCGTGCGGGTCGAACCCGGACTCACCGCATTGACGGTGATTCCGTGTTCGGCCACATCCATTGCGACCCCACGCACCAGACCCACGACCGCGTGCTTGGCGGCAGAATACGCAGCGAGGTGATAGAGACCAGAGCTGCCCGCCGCCGACGCCACTGCGACCATCCGACTCTTGGCATCAGGACCGTTTGATATGAGCGTGGGCGCCGCCGCCTGAAAGAGTCGTCGAGTACCCAGCACATTGACCGACCAGACGGCGTCCCATGCGGCGTCGCTCATCTCCCACGACGGCCCGGCAGCGGCGATGACTCCCGCACAAGCCACCGCGGCGTCGAGACGACCAAAGTGACGAGTCGCAGTCTCTACGGCGAGCGCCATGTCGCTCGCGCTGCGCACGTCTCCCACGAGCCCTAGGACCGCGTCACCGTGGCGAGCGACCACCGCGTCGAGGTCGGCGGGCGTCGCCAACGCGTACGGAACCTCAGGAATGTCGCGACAGCGATCGACGGCCACGACCTGGTAGCCGTCGTTGACCAGCGCGTCGACGGTCGCGGCGCCGATACCGCGCGCCGCGCCGGTGACGATGGCGACGCGGTTCATTCTCCGAGCCTTCGAAAGAAATCTGGCGGCGCGACGACGTCACTGCGCTCGAGGTCGTGCACGCCGGCTTTTCCAAGTCCGAGCAATGTCGCTTCCATCCCCCCACGAAGGATGTCCAACACATTTTCAACGCCAGCTTGACCATTGGCGGCGAGTCCCCAGAGGTACGCACGGCCGATCATCACCGCGCGCGCCCCGAGGGCGAGAGCTTTGACGACGTCGCTCCCTCGACGCACCCCTCCGTCGAGCACGACTTCGATCTGGTCACCCACCGCGTCGGCGATCGCCGAGACGCAGCGTATGGGCGCGGGCGTACCGTCGAGATTGTTCCCCCCGTGATTCGACACCGAGAGCGCGGTCGCACCGAGATCGACCACGCGTCGTGCGTCGTCGAGACGACTGACACCCTTCACCATGAAGGGACCATCCCACTGCGAACGGAGCCACGCCACGTCGTCCCAACTCGGCAGTTCGCTCTGCATCCACTCGTAGTAGGCACCGAAGAACGTCGGGGCCGCGGTGCCGACGGGTGCCATATTGGGTGTCGTGAGGTCGGGCAGATGGCCCGACCGCATGAACGACCATAACCACCCTGGCCGCGTCAACGCCTCGGGTGACAACTTCAGGGCGTTTCGCAGATTGATCTTCTCTGGTATCCACGGACTGCCCCAATCGCGACCGTTCGAAAACGTCCAATCGAGGGTGAGGATGATGCCCTTCGCGCCGGCGGTCTTGGCCCGCTCGAGACGCTGGACCATCACATCGCGAGAACCCGACCAATACATCTGGAACAAGACCTGACCGTGCTGGGCACATACCTCTTCGAGCGAACGGCTCGCGAATGAGCTCAGCCCCATCGCAACACCTCGATTCGCCGCGGCCCGTGCGACCGCGACCTCGCCCTCAGGGTGCACGGCCTGGACACCGGTAGGCGAGATGATCACCGGTATCGACATCGATTGACCCATCACGGTGGTCGAAAGCTCGCGGACCTTGGTGAGGCCCGCGATATGCGGCGCGAAGCCCAATTGGTCGAAGGAATTCAGATTGTCGCTCGACGAGAGGCCCTTCTCGGAACCCGCGATCAACGCCCCATACACCGACCGGGGCAAGCGCTTTTTCGCACGTCGCTGCGCCACGGCCACTGTTTCAAACCACTTGCTCGCCATAGGCCCCCCAGAAGACTCATTGCGACACTACAGGAGGACGATTCGACATTTCAGGTCGGTGCACGACAGTGCAACGCCCAGTCGGCCGAGAAGCAGCGATGATCGCCGCGGCTTCACTCTGGTGTTCGTCGAACGCTCGTGGGATCACCCCACAAAAACTCAAGCGCTAGACGAGTGACTTTCGAGAAACCAATCTCACCGCAACGCTCTTGGAATGGTCGGGCGACGGGGTCGGACGAAGGACCACTCGACGCGCATCAAGCGCTGTTTCGCCGTGGCCGAAGACGCACTCGGGGTCCGGGTCAGTGAGCTCGAGTCCCGTGAAGAATTTCGCCGCCATGCAACCACCTCGACACGCGTCGTAGGAACCACACGACGCGCACGCCCCAGGGTTGCCCGGTTCACGCAGTGACCGGAACAGCGGACTTTCGCGCCATACGTGAGCGAAGCCGGACTCTCGCACGTTGCCGGCCTTGAACTCGTCGTGGATGACGAACGGGCACGCGTACACCTCGCCGATCGGGTCGATCAGGCACACCACGCGGCCTGCGCCGCACAAGTTCAGTCCGTCGAGAGGATCACCGAGCGCTGAGAGATGAAAAAAAGAATCTCCCGTCAATACCTGGGGGTGCTCGAGCAACCACTCGTAGAGCTGGCGGTTCTGCTCGCGCGTTGGGTGCAATGACTCCCAGACCTCAACGCCACGACCCGACGGACGAAGGCGCGTCAGGCGCAACTGGGCACCGTAGTGGTCCGCGAGTGCCTGGAACTCGTCGAGTTGTCCGATGTTGTCGCGGGTCATCACGACCGAGATCTTGAACTCGCCGAAATTCGCGTCTTTCAGATGGTCCATGGCCCTACGAGCCTGGGCGTAGCTACCCGCGCCACGAATCCGGTCGCTCGTCTCGGCGTCGGCGCCGTCGATCGAGATCTGGATGTCGAGGTAGTCAATCGCCGCGAGACGTCGCGCCGCGCTCGCGTCGATGCGCGTGCCGTTGGTAGAGAACTTGACGCCGACCTTCTGGTGGACCGCGTGTTCGACGATCTCGAAGAAGTCTCGCCGGATCATGGGTTCGCCACCGCCGATATTGATATAGAAGATCTGCATGGCGGCGATCTCGTCGATCAGCGCCTTGGCTTCGCTCGTCGAGAGTTCGAGCGGGTCGCGTCGCCCCGAGGACGACAGACAGTGCGTGCACGCGAGGTTGCAGGCGTAGGTGAGCTCCCACGTGAGACAGATCGGTGCCGCGAGTCCGTGCTCGAAGCGGTCACGTAGTGACGTGTCAGCGCCCACAGAGCAACTCCGAACGAAAGAGTGACGCGAGTGCCACGACGTAGCGTTCGTGACTCGACGGCTCGACGAATGCGTTAATCGCTTCGTGCGCACTCGAATACTGCGACAGACCTCGAACGATGGCAACGAGTTCGGGTGATTTCAAGAACACGAGGCGTCGGTTGCCGTGGTGGTAGGCCAACGCGCCAAACGCCTCGTCTCGTAATGAGACCTGTCCGCTGAGTTGCCACCGTGCTGATGGGTCAAAGACGTCCGTTGTCGAGAGCGACACGACTTAGTAGACCCCGCAGAGTCCGTCGATCGAGACCTCCTCGACGAGCAATTCCTCACTCTCGCCGATCTGTGCCACCTCTTCATCGGTAATGAGTGTTTCTGTCGACACCTAGCCTCCTTTGACTTCCCCCATTCTGTCTCGTTGCGCACGCGCGCGTCGACCCATCGTGAGAAACTGGCCTATGAGCGAACCCCCCGTCTTCGCACCCGATCCCCTGAACGCGCCACTGGCGCGTGAGACGCCAGTGGTTATGCACGACAACGCGAGGATCGTCGACGGTACCTTCATCATCGGCGGGTCACCGTGGCGGCTGTTGCGACTCGCGAGCGCATCGACCGAGGTCGTGAAACGCTGGCACGTAGGGGGCCACGTGCGTGCGGGAGAGGAACGTTTTGCTCGGACCCTCGTCCAGCGCGGCATCCTTCGTCCCGTGCATCATGGACCACTCCTCGTCGACGAGATCGACGTCGTGATACCGGTGCGCGACAACATCGCCAACCTTCGAACGCTCCTCACCCAACTTCGTGATCTTCACGTCACCATCGTCGACGACGCGTCGCTCGACCCGTTGCTGCTCACCGAGATCGCGAACCATTTCGGCGCCGAGCTCATTCGACTCGACGTCAATGGCGGACCGGGCGCAGCGCGCAACGCCGGTGTGCGCGCAACGTCACGTCCACTGCTCTGTTTTGTCGACGCCGATGTCGAATTCGATGACGCGCATGCAGTCTTACAGCGCCTTAGCGTGCAGTTCCAGGACCCGATGGTCGGCGCGTGCGCCCCTCGGATCGTCGGTGCGCGCGGCCCAACACTTCGAGACCGCTTCGAAGAACGCTTCAGTCCCTTGGACCTCGGCCCCCACGACGGTCTCGTCATACCCGACAGTGACATCAACTTTGTGCCGAGTGCCTGTCTCATGGTGCGACGCGAGGCCTTCGCTGACGGCTTCGATGAAACGCTCCGACTCGGCGAGGACGTCGACCTGGTGTGGCGCCTGCACGACCGGGGGTGGCTCGTGCGATATCACCCAAGCGTGTGCGTGCAGCATCGCGCGAGAACGACGTGGCGGGCCTGGTTCAGCCAACGTGTTGGCTACGGCTCTTCCGCAGGGGCGCTCGCCGAGCGCCACGGCGAGCGACTCGCCCCCGTGCGATTTGACATCTGGTCTCTCGTCACTTGGACATCGCTCGTCGCGGGACGACCACTGGTTGCGGCGCGGATTGCGAGCGTCGTGCGCCGACGAGTGCGGTCACGCATCACCGACAGTGACCAACCCGACGTGATCGCCAATGAAATCATTCGACGTGCCATGGTGAGCGGCGCGGGCGGGTTCGCGCGCTCGCTCGTTCGAAACTTCGCCCCGGTGCTCGTGTTGCTCGCGATGAATCCCCGAACACGACGGCCCGCGCTCGTGGTCTTCGCCATCGGCACCTTGTGGCGCTTTCGCTACCAGCGCCCCCGGCCTTCGGACATCGCGCTCGGGATACTTGACGACGCTGCCTACGGTGTCGGCGTCGCCAAGGGCGCATTCGAACATCGATCACTCCAGGCGCTCACGCCCCGCGTGATTCCGTCGTCACTGCGCTTGCGCGATTTCTTTGCTGGTCCGGGTCGCCTCTCGCCCTAGAAGCGAACGACGCCGCGGATGTTCTCACCCGAGGCGAGGTCGTCATACCCGTCTTGGACCTGGTCGATCGTGTATTCCTTGGTGATCAGCTCGTCAATGACCAGCTTGCCCTCGTGGTGTAGTCGCAAGAGTCGCGGGATCTGGACGCGCGGACTCTCTGAACCGAAGACGGTGCCGCGAAGTTCCTGGTTGAACATCGACAGCCCGAACATGTTGAGCTCCACTGTCTGTTGGTTGTACGGGGCGATCGACGTCGCGACGATCACGCCACCCTTGGCCGTGATCGAACGCGCCTGCTCAAGCAGTTCCCCGGTCAAGACACCGGTGGTGATGATCGTCACGTCGCAGTTCTTACCCATGGTGAGTTCGGGCAGGATCGTGAACGCCGCGTCGAGCGTCGTCGCGCACCCGTGCGTGGCACCGATCTTGAGCGCGCGGTCCACCTTGGATTGGTTCGTGTCGATCGCGATCACCGCGCGAGCACCCGCGTGCACCGCACCTTGGATGGCACCCGAACCAACCCCGCCGCATCCGATGACGGCGACCGTGTCACCGGGCTTCACGCCGCCACGGTTCGCCGCGGATCCGAACCCGGTGGAGATGCCACACGAGATGAGTGCCGCGGCGCGCAGGTCGTACCACGGTTCAATTCGCACGAGTGACGCCTCGTGCACCACGATGTATTCAGAGAACGTACCCAACTGCGCCATGCGGTTCAGATTCTCTCCAGCGAAACGGTGGCGCCACGTCTGATCAGAGATCATGGGCCCCGCGAGCGTCGACGCACCGAGGTCGCAGATGTACTGGCGCCCCGACGCGCAGTACTCACACTTGCCACACGACGGCACGAACGACACCGCGACGTGGTCACCGGCCTTGAGCGACGTCACATTAGGGCCCACCGACTCAACCACGCCGGCGCCCTCGTGACCACCGATGACGGGGAACATGGTGTTGCGCCCCGAAAGGAACTCCAGGACCGCCGGGTCCTGTGAGATGTCGCCAGTGCGCAGATGCTCATCGGAGTGGCACATGCCCGCAAAGGCCATCTTGACCTTGACCTCATTGGCGTGCGGCTCGTCTATCTCGATGAGCTCGGTGTGCCAGGGCCCGTGCAACTCGGTGACGATCGCGGCTTTGACTTCCATACTTCCCCCCAATACTTGACGGGCGCGTCGCGCCTCGATTCGTACTCTACAGAAGTCCGTGGCGCGAAGGCGCCGGCTACATCCGGTCCGGCGCCTCTATGCCGAGTAGCGACAGACCGAGACTGAGAGTTCGTGCGGTGACCTCACAGAGTGCCAAGCGTTCGTCACGTAGCGGTGGCTCAACGCTCAAGACCGGGCACGCCTCGTAGAACGACGTGAAACGCTGGGCGAGATCGAAGAGGTACACGCACAAGCGGTGCGGCTGGAGTCCCGCTAACGAACTGGCGAACGCCTCGGGGAAGGCCAGGACACCGAGGGCCAGGTGGCGCTCGGGCGTTGAGGCCAAGGTGAACGAGACATCGCCGGGCTCCCAGAGCGCGCCGAGGCGACGAAAGATCGATCGCAGGCGGGCGTGCGCGTACTGCAGATACGGACCCGTGTCCCCCTCGAAGGCGATCATTCGCTCGAGGTCGAAAATGTAGTCACGTTGGCGCTCGGTCGAGAGGTCCGCGTATTTGACCGCGGCGCGCGCGATCTGGGTCGCCAAGTGCTGGCGCTCTTCGAGCGACAAGTCGCTTTGACGAGCCGCGAGCGCGACGTCCGCGCGCTCGATCGCCTCATCGAGCAGCCCGACCAACTTCACGGTCTCACCACTTCTCGACTTGAACATCTTTCGGTCGGGTCCGAGCACATTGCCAAAGGCCACGTGCTCGACGCGCACCGAGTCGGGCAGCCACCCCGCCATTCGCGCCACCGCATAGATCATCTCAAGGTGCTGGCCCTGGGGGGCGCCCACCACGTACAAGATCTCGTCGGCGCCGAGTGCGCGCACCCGATCACGCACCGCCGCGAGGTCAGTCGTCGCGTAGCCGTACCCTTCGTCACTCTTTTGAACCATGACCGGCATGGGTTCGCCGTCGCGGTTCGTGAAAC
>JAJXXA010000089.1 GCA_021781335.1 Actinomycetes bacterium | reverse complement strand
ATGCTAGCGAGAGTCATTTTGGTGACGTCGTCGCCCAGGGCTCCGGGAACAGTGACGCAGCCCTCGATCGTCGGATGATGAAACTGTCGATGGCTACCCCGTTGGCGGCTCAGGAACCAGCCTTCACTCTCAAGTTCTCGAATGATCTCACGAACCTTCACAACTCGCAACGGTTGTGGGATTCAAGAATTTGCCAGCAAGACGGCTCTACTTCTCCGGTTCTTGACTTTCTATGAAAAAACGATAGACATTGGTCGCGCGTTGCTCGAAGCCCAACCTCTGATAGAGCGCATTCGCTGAGGTTCGCGATGGTCGGCTCGTCAGGTCCACGGTCTTGGCCCCACTCTCGCGTGCGACGTCGAGCGCCGCCACTGTCAAGGCGTCACCGATGCGCAGCCCCCTCGACGCGTCATCGACGACAACGTCCTCAATCCACGCCCGAAGTCCGGTAGGGATTGCAAACATTGCCAGCGTCAACATGCCGACGATTTGACCCTCGGACTTTGCGACAAAGAGCTTCACGCATGGTGAGTTGATCATTCGTTCCAACTGCTCATGTGTCATCGCGTGGGCCGTTGAAGAAAGCTGCGGTACGAGCCGGTTTACCCCGTCGAGCAGTTCCTGGGTCGCAACCTCCGCGACTTCTACAACGACGCTCATTCCTCGCCTCGCCATACGGGTTGACGAAGATCGTCATAGAAGACGTCACGGACTTCGCCGTTGATCGCCGCGAAGATGAAGTCCGCCCATCGCTCGGCTCCGAGAGTCGGTGAGGGCAGCGTGTCGCGTGTGAACCATCCCGCGTCGGTGCATTCGAGTGGGTGGATGTCCAGTTCGCCGCCCACCGCTCGACAGAAGAATAGGAGCGAGTACAACGGGATCCGCGACGCCCCGAGGCGCATGCCGTCGAGTACTCCGATGAGTCGAACCGGCTCGACCTCAATGCCGGTCTCCTCTCGCACTTCTTTCACCACCACCTCGGGTGCCGAGTACCCGACGTCACACCACCCCGTCGGATAGAGCCAGACGCCCGAATCCGCGCGCTGGATGAGCAGCAGTTCGCCCTTGTCATTCGTCACCGCCGCGCCGACAGCAACCTTGGGCGTGGCGTAACCCGGCACACCGGTGCCGACGTCTTTCATCCATTCGATGACGTGCCCTTGGGCGTCGAGCGCTCCTTCGAGCCCCTCATGCGCGGCCGTCTTGATGTCCCCAGCGATCTTCAAGATCTCCTCGTAACGCTCGCGCTCGAACTGACTCTGGGTGAAACCAATGCCGGTCTTGGCGACACCCGCGAGGGCCTCGGCCCATCGCAGCAAGGTCTTCTCCGAGATTGGATCGCTCACGCTTGAGACGCTACCAAGTGCATCTACGCGAGCGTAGCGTCGAGCACTTCATCCACGGTTCCGACCATGCCCGTGTAGAACGCGCCAAACTCGCCGTACAGCGTCGACGCCTCGTCGTAACGCATGGTGTAGACGCATTCCTTGATGTCATCGATGTGCTGACCGAAGAGCGTCACTCCCCACTCCCAGTCGTCGAGGCCCGTTGAGCCGGTGACGACTTGGAGGATCCGCCCCTTGAAGTTGCGACCCGACGCACCGTGCTGGCGCATCAATTTCTCTCGCTCTTCGTAGGCCAATGCGTACCAGTTGTTCTCTTCGCCCCGGCGCTTGGACATCGGGTAGAAGCAGAAAGCGCGCAGGTCACTCGGAGGGAGGGTCGGGAAGAGGCGGTCCTGGAGCATCTTCTCGGGCATCCCCATGGCGTACTCGCTGACTTCGGTCACAGAGACGTAACTCTCTGCCACCTTGAGGCCCGCGGCTTGAATCTTGGACTGGAATTTGCGAAGGTCCCACAGGTCTTCACCGAGCACCATGAAACAGACATCCGCCTTGGCACCCACGATGGCCGCGGTGACGACCTGCAGACCAGCCCCGGTGGCGTCGTCGACCGCTTTGCGCACGGCGCCCGCATCGACACTTCCTTCTGGGTGACAAAACAGGTGCAGGACGTTGAGACCGCGAGAATTGACGAGCGGGGTAGGTGAGGTCATGGCTCCATGTTACGGCGCTCGACGAAAACTTCTACGGGCGAAAATACAAAGGACCGCGGGGCAAGCCCCGCGGTCCTTTGTCAGTTCTTCGTGCGACGACTTAGTAGTCGTCCATGCCGCCGCCGGGCATCGCCGGAGCCGACTCTTCGGGCTTGTCAACGACCACGCACTCCGTGGTGAGGAACAACGCCGCGATGGATGCCGCGTTCTGCAGCGCCGATCGGGTCACCTTGGCCGCGTCGATGACACCAGCCTTGATGAGGTCCTCGTACTCGTTGGTGGCCGCGTTGAGACCCTCGGTGGGCGACGCGAGGTTGCGCACCTTGTCAACGATCACTCCGCCTTCGAGACCAGCGTTCACCGCGATCTGGTTCAGTGGCGCCTCGACAGCCTTGGCGACCAGACGTGCGCCCGTTGCCTCGTCACCGCTCATCTTGTCGGCAAGCTCAAGGATCCGAGCCTGACTCCTCAGCAGCGCAACACCACCACCGGGGACCACGCCCTCTTCAATGGCGGCCTTGGTCGTCGAAACGGCGTCTTCGATGCGGTGCTTCTTTTCCTTCAACTCGACCTCGGTTGCGGCGCCGACCTTGATGACCGCGACACCACCTGACAACTTCGCCAAGCGCTCCTGGAGCTTCTCACGGTCGTAGTCGGAGTCGGTGTTCTCGATCTCAGCCTTCAATTGCGTGACGCGACCCTTGATGTCCTCTTCGGAGCCAGCGCCCTCGACAATCGTGGTCTCATCCTTCGTAACGACGATCTTGCGAGCAGTTCCAAGCAGTTCAGTCGAAGCGTTCTCGAGCTTCAGGCCAACTTCTTCGGCAATCACCGTCGCGCCCGTCAGGATGGCGATGTCTTGGAGCATGGCCTTGCGGCGCTCTCCAAAACCCGGAGCCTTGACGGCCACTGACTTGAACGTGCCGCGAATCTTGTTCACGACCAGCGTGGCAAGCGCTTCACCCTCGACGTCTTCAGCGATGATGAGCAGGGGTCGACCCGACTGCATCACCTTCTCCAGTACCGGGAGTACGTCGCGAACGGCGGTGATCTTGCCCGACACGATCAAGATGTAGGCGTTTTCGAGTACTGCTTCCATGCGCTCAGTGTCGGTCGAGAAGTAGGGGGAGATGTAGCCCTTGTCAAAGCGCATACCTTCCACCAGGTCCATGTCCATACCGAACGACTGGCTCTCTTCAACGGTGATGACACCGTCCTTGCCGACCTTGTCGATCGCGTCGGCGATCATGGCGCCGATCTCGTTGTCGGCAGCAGATATTGACGCCACCTGGGCGATCTGCTCTTTGGTGTCAGCGGGCTTTGAGAGCTCGTGCAGGGAGGCAACTGCAGCCTCGACGGCGGCTTCGATGCCCTTCTTCAGCGACATCGGGTTCGCACCCGCAGCCACGTTCTTCAATCCTTCGCGGACCATTGCCCACGCGAGCACGGTCGCCGTGGTCGTTCCGTCACCGGCGACGTCGTCAGTCTTCTTCGCGACTTCTTTGACCAGCTCGGCACCGATCTTCTCGAACGGGTCGTCGAGATCGATGTCCTTCGCGATCGAGACACCGTCATTGGTGATCGTCGGGGCGCCCCACTTCTTGTCCAATACGACATTGCGGCCCTTGGGCCCAAGTGTCACACGAACCGCGTCGGCCAATTTGTTCATGCCACGCTCTAAAGACCGGCGGGCCTCTTCATCGAAAGCGATCAGTTTCGCCACTGTGAATCCTCCTAGTTGCGACTTCGCACCTTTTGGCGCAAAGCAATATTAGCAGTCTAGGGGGAAGAGTGCTAACGCGAACTAGCCACCCGCAACCGCGGGCACGAGCGAGACGGTCTGGCCAGGCTCGAGCGCGGTATCGAGTCCCTCGAGGAACCGAACGTCTTCGTCGGCGACGAAGACGTTCACGAACCTACGTAGCGCCCCTCGATCGTCGAGCACCCGAAAAGCAATCCCCGGATAGGCGGCATCAACAGCATTGATGGCTTCGCGAACGGTCGCGGCCTCGACGGGGACCTCTCCCGCGCCGCCCACAAGTGAGCGCAGTTGACTTGGTAGTCGCACTATGACGTTCATGACGCTGACGACACGAGTTGGTGGAATCGGAGTGCTTCCTCGGCCTCAGCCAGCGAGGGCTTGATCGTCGACGACACCGTTGCGGTGTCAGCGACTGCGTCGAGAGTCTTTAGCCCGTGCCCAGAGATGATCGCGACAATGGACTTCTCTGGATCGATGGTGCCACGATTGATCATCTGGCGAAGTGAAGCAATGGTCGTGCCGCCGGCGGTCTCGGCGAACACACCTTCGGTCTCGGCGAGCAGCCCAATGCACTCAAGGATCTCTTCGTCCGATACCGAACCGCAATCGCCGCCTCGATCGCGCAACTCGTCCAGCACGTATGGTCCGTCGGCGGGGTTACCAATCGCGAGCGAGCGAGCGATGGTGTTCGGACGCTGCGGCGTGACGACGTCGGCACCCTCCGCAAAAGCGGTGGCGATCGGCGAACAACCAGTAGCTTGGGCGCCGAAGAGTACGGGCTGTGGTCCGTCGATCAGGCCCAATTCAATGAACTCACGAAATCCCTTGGCCACCTTGGTCAACTGACTGCCCGACGCGACGGGGACGACCACCTGATCCGGCGCTCGCCACCCCAACTGTTCAGAGATCTCAAAGGCGAGGGTCTTTGAACCCTCGGCGTAGTACGGGCGCAGATTCACGTTGACAAAAGCCCAGTCATCGTGCTCGGCGACCAACTCGACGCAGAGTCGATTGACGTCGTCGTAGTTGCCTTCGACTCCGAGAACCGTGCCGCCGAAAATGGCAGTCATGGCGATCTTCGACTTCTCAAGGTCTGACGGGATGATGGTGACACTCGGCCAACCAATGAATGCGGCGTGCGCCGCGACCGAGGTTGCGAGATTGCCCGTCGACGCACACGCCGCCGTCGTGAATCCAAGGCGGCGAGCGCTCGACAGCGCTACTGACACCACGCGGTCTTTGAATGAGCCAGTCGGGTTTCTAGTGTCGTCTTTCAACCAGAGTTCCTTGACGCCTAGCACCGCTGCGAGTCGAGTGGCCCGACGAAGCGGCGTCCAGCCCGCGCCGAGGTCCACCGGCTCGACGCCCGGATCAGGTAGTAGCGCCGCGTAGCGCCACATTGAGTTCGGACCCTGGGCGATCGACTCCCTGGTGACCACGCCCTTGGCGGCCTCGAGGTCATAAGCGACCTCAAGTGGGCCAAAGCAGAATTCACACGAATAGCGAGCCTCCGTTGGGTAAGAGGTACCGCACTCTCGACATAAAAGACTTGTAGCGAAACTCATGACTCCCTTTTCATCGTTCGGGCTTTGGCACCTGGTGT
Source organism: Actinomycetes bacterium (assembly GCA_021781335.1). Classification (GTDB taxonomy): domain Bacteria; phylum Actinomycetota; class Acidimicrobiia; order Acidimicrobiales; family RAAP-2; genus RAAP-2. The sequence continues at coordinate 4,112 of JAJXXA010000089.1, read as the reverse complement.
GGAGAGCGAATGCCCGGGTCCCACACTGGTTGTCGCGACTTCAAAGGGCCCGCCCCTCAGTCGCTCTTGATGACCTAACAATTCTTGCGTCTCCGGGAGTCGTTGTCAAGTCCCAATTTCGACCTCTTCGGCCTAGCCTCGTATCTATGACCCACTCAGACGTGCCATGGACGCTCGGACCCGATGATTTCGATCTCGCTCGTGTGGCGCTCTTGAAGAGATCGACGACAATCGCCGTCATAGTCCCCGCCAAGAACGAGGCCGCCACCATCGGCGCGGTGCTCGAAGCGGTGAAATCCCGTCCCGAATTCGTCGACGAACTGGTGGTGGTCAATGACCACTCGAACGACGACACCATGACCGTCGCGGATCACCATGGTGCTCGCGTTGTGACGCTTCATGGTGAGGGGGGCAAGGGCGAAGCTATGAAAGCGGGACTCGATGCCACGAGCGCGGATCTAGTCGTCTTTCTAGACGCCGATGTTCTCAACACGACCTCAGAGTTCGTACCCCGCCTGGTCCAGCCACTCCTCGAGCGTCCCGACATCGAATTGGTGAAGGGCTATTACGAGCGACCCTTGCACAACATGCCAACCGGAGGCGGACGGGTGAACGAGCTCGCGGCGCGCCCGATCCTGGCCCTGTTGTATCCAGGTCTCGGTGAGATCCGCCAGCCCCTCGCGGGCGAGACCGCCGGGCGACGAAGTGCGCTGACGTCGATCACCCTCGAATCCGCCTACGGCGTGGAGATTGCACTCCTGATCGACATCGCTCGCAAGTACGGGGTCCACAGTGTCGCTCAGGTGGATCTTGGCGTACGTCGCCACCGCAATCGACCACTCGATGAACTTCGACCGATGGCCGTCGACGTGCTGCGCGCCGCACTCGGTCGATTCAAAGTCTCACTACCACCCCAGATGTGACTTAACCCTTGATGGCGCTATCTGGACCAAGGAGAACGATCACATCATCAGATGACGCTCCCGCCACCGGACGAAGACCATTGAGCGGCTGAACAGCCGACGCGTTTAGCTTGAGTTCAGCAGCGATCTGGCGGGCAGCCCACTGATAGCCGGGGTTGAAGTAGATGATCGTCTTTGCGGTCGAAGGACCGTTGAGTTCAGGAAGAGTGTCCCACCCAAACGTCATGAGCTGTTGAGTATTGGTACGAGCCAGTCCAGTGATGGTGGTGCCATTGGCCACTTGGACGCGAACCTTCGCCTTAGGAACCAGACTGGTCGTCGTCGATGAACCCGATGTCCCAGAAGCAGTGGTGGTCGTAGTTGTCGTGCCGCTCACCGGCGTCGCAGCGGAGTTTCGAAGCATGACAAAGGTCGCGCCGACGAAGAGAACGAGGATCAGGAGCACAATTACCAACGACGGTTGGTAGTGAGAACCTTCGTTGTGCGAACCGTGCTGTGGGTGCGAAACGTCACTCATCTGAGTAAGCCTAGAGCGGCGCGCCAACATTCACTAACCTAGTTATTTCCAAGCCGGTGTGGCGCAGTCTGGCAGCGCAGGCGATTTGTAATCGTCAGGTCGGGGGTTCGAATCCCTCCACCGGCACTACGTGACCGTGGGTCGCGACGTGGTTGATGTTCCTCGGGACCGCAGTCGAGAGCCCCTTCGAGGGGGTTGGACGAAGGCCCGACACCCTCGCCGCTCGAAGGGTCAACCAGTGTCGAACGGGCCAACTTCGAAGCCCGCCGCCGAAGTGCCGTGACACCGAATGTGCGCCGTTGACGGGTCTCATCGCACTTGTGAACTTGAAAGAGGGGGTGGAAATCCGTCGTCCGTCGCCTTGAGCTGAACATCGAGGACCACCGACAAAACAATGACGCCGACGTGGCCATCCCCTATCGTCGTAGTCAGGCAGGTGTCAACGATGTCTCGACTCATGCTTCGCGTGGATCGTGACCTCGGGCATCTCCACCAGCACTAAGGAGTGAACATGGCACCATTGCGAAGAACCGCATCCCTCTTAAAGGAGTTTCGAACATTCGCGATTCGGGCGAATGCAATCGACCTCGCAATTGCCGTCGCACTAGGTGGCGCCTTCACTGCAGTCGTTCAATCAATAGTCGCGGGCCTCTTCACCCCTCTGATCGCGGCGATCTTCGGAAAAGCCAACTTCACAACGCTTTACTTCACCATCAATGGGAGCAAGTTCCAGTACGGCCTCTTCGTGAACGCGGCCATCACTCTCCTCGTTGTCGCGGCAGCACTGTTCTTCTTCGTCGTGAAGCCTCTAAACGCCATTCGCCGCAGACTCGGTCACGACACCAGTCCGCCACCGCCCATGGCGGCGTGCCCCGCATGCTTCACCGACATTGATGCCCGAGCGAAGCGCTGCCCCGCGTGCACTGAAGTGCTCCCAGACGGCTGGCACAACTAACCGTCAGTTTGCAAATATCTCAACGCGACGAAACATCACTGCCGTGAAACCGGCGATGGCCCCTTCGCCACGCGCCGTCATTGTGACCCGCCCGATCCCCATGTGCAGAAGTTCAGTACGCAGATACTCATCAACTCGAATCGCACGCTGTGTACTGAGCGTCGCGTGCAGTGCAGGCGTACCCGATCCCGCGTCGTAACCGTAGAGCGTGACAGCGATGAATTTTCTCGTGCGCATGGAGTCCGCTATCGCGAGAATCTGTGCACGCAGAACACCCGTCAGCAAAGTGGAATCGGCTAGAAACGGCCCGACCGATCCAATCAAAACAGTTTCGCGCGTCGCTGTTGACGACTTTGACCATTGAGCGTAAAGCGTGGTCGCGCCGCTCAAGGTAAATAGGGAGCCAATTGCGTAACTGGAACCGCTGGCATTCGCCGAAGTGTTCCATCCAGTGAAGACGTATCCAAGACGCTCAAGCCCCTTTGAGCCAGACACCGTTACCACGGACCCGTTCGCTCCAAGGATTTCGCTAACCGTGCCCTTCCCTTCGTTCGACGAAAAAGAAAGCGTTGCCGGAGGGTCTGCGGTCCACTGCGCAAAGGCTGTCACGGAAACGGATGGTGTCAAAGTAGTCCCCGCCTGACCGAGCATCTGACCCCCTACCGATGACGTGAACCAGCCGGCGAAGGTGAATCCAGGATTAGAAAGACTCTCCGCTGCGGGTAAGACAACGGAGGTTCCGAGCGCGAATGGGACCGGGCTGACGACTCCGGTCGCACCATCAGACTCAAAACTGATCACTAGGTCAATGGGACTAGATCTGGGGGGACTTCCAGTCGTGACCGTCGTCAAGGTCGTGGTAGTTGTCGTTGTTGTTGTCGTCGTAGGCACGGGTGTCCATTGCGCGTAGAGCGCAAGATCTGCGGAAAATGAATAGAGTTCGCCGTCCGTATAAGAAGTTCCGGAACCATTCGCTGACGTATTCCACCCAGTGAAAGTGAATCCCGTATCCGAGAAAGAAGGACTCAGTGCGGCAAAGAGAGTCAGATCCGCAGGCGCATTGAGTGTCTGATAGGTGTTGACTGGGTCGCTGAGACTGTCATTCTCATTAAAGGTCACCGGGTGAAACGCATTGATCGCGAATGCGCTCACCGGAGTGAGCAACCCGATGCCCGGCACCAGAAGCAAAGAAACTAAGAATAGATGGCGTAAAGCTCTTGACCAATTGCGCATTATCTTCCTTTAAAAGGTGGAATGTGCGCCTGGGCAAACAGCCGTACCTACTACATCTCCAATTTCCGCGTTGCATTTCCGTGCCTCGGAACGAGAGATGATTCAATTGCTGAGCGAATCATAGATACAACGGTCGAAGAAACTCGACTCTTGTCACCGATTCTTTGAAAACTCGTGTCGCTGCCGAGCGACCTCGAATGCTGCCACCGACACCGCGACGCCCGCGTTGAGCGAGCTGATCTTGCCCAACTGAGGAATGGAGACAACTGCCGCGCAACGCTTTCGCGTCAGCGCGGCGAGTCCCTTTTCCTCCCCACCAACGATCAGTGCCACCGGCACCGATCCCAAATCGAGGTCGTAGATGGAATCCTGGGATTCTCCCGCAAGTCCCACGGTGAGGACGCCCGCCTTGTTCAATTGGTCAATGGCCGCGGGTATGCCGCCGACGTCACAGAAGGTCAGGTATTCGATCGCACCTGCTGCT
>JAJXXA010000083.1 GCA_021781335.1 Actinomycetes bacterium | reverse complement strand
ACACCCCGCTTCCAACACCCGCTTGTTGAAACCCACCAAGCGAAGAATGCTCGAGTGCGAGTTGTTCTCGAGTTCGGGATCGATGTCCGCGTCATAGTGGGAGCGCATGACCAGAATCTAGACGTACACGTCACGGGCCAGCGTCATCCACTTCGCTTCGCGACGTTGGTCCGCCGACATCGATGTGGTGCCTCTACTTCTCGCTCGTACTCCGAATCAGCCCCTAAGCCTCCTTCAACACCTCAACGAACGTCGTGACGGCCTCGCCCACTGCGGCACATGACCCGCGCACCACGCCAGACACGTCACCCGTGAAGTACGAATCCATAAGGCCGTTAAAGCAAAATCGGACTCGCGACACGGTACTGTCGGTCGCGAACGCAATGTCGGAGGACGCCGTGAAGAAGCTCTGGATAGTGGGTGCACTCGGTTCATCACTGGCGCTCGCGGCGTGCGGCGTCAACGCCACAATCAATCAGGCGATTTCCTCGGTCGGCGCGTCGGCCACTCTGCAGGTCCAACTCAGCGCAATGGCGACCGGCACTGGGACGGGTGCGAGCAGCGTCGAACAGATCCTCCGCGCGCTCAACGTGGATATGAACTACGCGAGCACGACCGGAAGTGCGATCGATCAGTCGACCGGTCACGTCAATTCTGAAGTCACGATCAATAACGGGACCCAGACCATCTTCGACATTCGTCAGATCGATGCCAACGAATACCTGCGCATTGACGTGAACGCCTACGCGAGCCTGCCCACCGTCACGCTCTCGAGTCAACAGCTCACGGATCTCCAGCTTGCCGTCGGCGACCGCTGGTTCGAGCTCACCCCCGCATCATTGGCAGCAGCCGTGCCGACATCGACCATCAGTACCGCCCAAACGTCCAAGATACGAGTCGCCGAACGGGCCGTGCTCGATGCTCTTAGTGCCCTCGTCGGCTCAAAGCCCTATACGACGCTTCCCGACGGGAGCTATTCACAGACCGGAACACTCGATTCCGTGGTGAAGGCGGTGCAACCCGCGCTTGAGAATTACCTCGGTCGACCATTCACACCACACAACGTGCAAGGGACCTACACGATCGGCATATCAATGTCCGGCGCGAGCGCCACTGGCGCCTCGATCCAACTCACTGTGCCCGACGGTGTCACGGGTAACGGCACGATCGACGTGCACGCGTCGATCACCCACAACAACGATCCCATCGTCACACCGAACGGCGCGACCATCATCACCAAGGCGATGCTCTCGCAATTGATCGCGCAGGCGCAAGGTACATCCACGCCGCTCGGTTGACCACAAGGACCGAGGGCACGCGACGAAGACGACTCGTCACGTGCCTCGATTAATGTCCGGTGCCGCCGCGGCGACTACGCGATGTAGAAGGTCTTCACATTGGTGAATTCGCGAATGCCTTGTGCGGACAATTCTCGACCGTATCCCGACTTCTTGATCCCACCGAAAGGCAGCTCAGGCGTCGAGGCGACGACGGCGTTGGCGAAGATCATTCCGGCCTCGACGCCCGACACCACGCGCTCGATCTCGCTCGGGTCGGTCGCCCACACGGAGCCCCCCAGTCCCCACGGTGTGGCGTTCGCCAATTCGATCGCCTCATCGAGGTCCTCGACTACTTCAACGACCGCGACGGGACCGAACAGTTCCTCGCACCCGGCGCGCGAGTCACGTGGAACATTGGTCAACACTGTTGCGGGGTAGTAGTAACCGCGACCTTCGATCATGGTGCCACCCGTGCGGATCACCGCACCCTTGGCGACCGAGTCCTGGACCTGGGCGTGAAGTTCTTCGCGCTGTTCAGCGTTCACGAGTGGGCCGAGCGCGGTCTTGGGGTCCATCGGGTCGCCGACGACGACCTCGCTCATTGCCTTGGTGAAGCCTTCGATGAATTCTTCGGCCCTCTCTTTGACCACGATGAATCGCTTCGCCGCGATGCAACTCTGTCCGTTGTTCTGGATGCGACCCGTCACGGCCATGGGAATCGTCACTGACATGTCAGCTGAGCTTGCGATGATGAACGCGTCAGAACCGCCCAGTTCCAGTACGCACTTCTTCAGATTCTCACCAGCCTGGCGGCCGACGATCTTGCCCGCACCTTCGGAGCCCGTGAGGGTCACTGCGGCGACCCGGTCATCGGCAATCAACTCGGCCAACGCCTGGTGTCCGAGGAAGAGATTGATGAAGACGCCGCTCGGAAAGCCCGCTCGAATGAAGAGGCTCTCAAGGTACTTCGCCGAACCCGGCACATTGTGGGCGTGCTTCAAAATGCCGACGTTGCCCGCCATCATCGCGGGTGCCGCGAAGCGCACAGCCTGCCACAGAGCGAAGTTCCAAGGCATCACCGCGAGGATGGTGCCGAGTGGTTCATAGCGGATGCCACTGTGCGATGCGGGCGACGCGATCACTTCTTCGCTGAGGAGAGATTCGGCGTGCTCTGCGTAGTAGCGCATTGTCTTAGCGCACTTCAAGACCTCGCCCTTGGCCTGGACAAAGGTCTTACCCATCTCTGAGGTCAGCAGCGCAGCAGTGGTGTCCAGTTCGTCCTCGAGCAACTGTGCCGCACGGATCATCAGTTCCCCGCGATCCTTGAAGGGAGTGTCTCGCCAACTCTTGGCGGTCTTCGCCGACAAGACCATTGCTGCCTCGATCTCCTCTGGCGTGTTCAGTGGATACTCGGCGATGACTTCTTCGGTAGCTGGATTGATCGCGGTGAACGCCATGACAATTCCCTTCGCCGGTGCTCGAGCGTCTCGAGCACCGTCCTCTTCTCGTGTCTCGAGTCCTACTTGGACCCCTACCCGACCGATAGTAGTGGCGATACTTGGACCTTAAGAAGGCCGAAGGGGCGAATCACACGCGCGAACACTCGCGCGCGCCCTAATTCTTTTCAGTCCATGGAATCAAGCGACGCTTCACGCCAATCGGCTGATGTCGGGTCGCACGCATCAGCATTTTCTCGAACACGCCAACCCACTCATCGTGACGCGAAAGTGAACGAGACTCAAATCAACACTTCCCTCGACCAGCCTCGTCGATGTGACTCAATGACGCACACCCGCACGGTCCAACGTCAGATTCCTGAGGGTGACTCCCCACGCGCGGGCCCGTTCGAGTTCGCCAGTGATGAGGTGATGTTGGCGATCGACGAGAAAACTCTCTGGCGGCGCAACGAGGCTCAGCGCGTGGCGCTCCAGCCCCGCGGCGATGGCCTTGGACGCCCGGCCGGTGACCAGCGCCGGAGCGCGAAGACGCGTGTCGAACGCCGCGCCAAAGGCCCCGAAAGTGCCAAGGGTGGACAGCCATTCACGCACCCCGGGGAGAGTATCGGCCTGGGGCTCGAGCTTCAGTTCTCCATGAGCCTTTCGCACGTATTCGAGCGAACCCGTCCGGGTGTTGGCGCGTGGGAGCCCCCACGCATGCGTCGGTGCCCCCACGACCAACAGGTCGATCGTGTGCGTCGTCAAATCACCGGCGTGGTCGGCTCGCAGGACCTCGACGTCGAGACGCTCACCGAGTCCTGCGGCAACGGCCTCAGCAATTTGTCGGGTATTGCCGAACATGGATTCATAGACAACGACTGCTCGCATAACAGTCTCCTTTCAATCTGCGAATCGACCACGCTCAGTTGGACGTCGAAATCAATGACTCGTGAGTACGTCGGTTGAACTGGACGGTGTCGGAGCATCGGGTTGCGGCGACGACTCGCTGGGCGGCACCGTGCCCGGGTCGGTCCCCCCTGCGTCGAAGCGAAACGGTGGATACTCATCTCGCAACAACAGGGCGTACGCGAGCACGCGGTAGCACCAACGATTCATCCCCATCACGAAGTCGAAGAGTGGCTCGGGGTAGCGACCCGTGAAGAGCAACACGAGGGCCGCAACGCCGACCAGTAATCCGATGACCCCGCCACCAGTCGTCACCATCCACGAATGTGAGAATCGGTTTGAGAATCCGATGCCACCCCCGGCGAAGATGCCCACAATGATGTATTGCGGTAGTGCGAGCAGCCACCATTTCACGAGCACGAGACCTCGAGAGAGATGGAGCGGATAGTCGACGTCGAATGCCGCCGGGTAGGTGTCATCAGGCTCGAGCGAAAACGGCGGATAGCGGTCGGTGCCGAGCGCGCTGAACGCGTAGAACGTGACGCGCCACGTCCAACGCATCACGCCAACGCTGAAGTGGAAGATCGGCTCGGGGTAGCGACCCGTGAAGAGGATGGCGACGCCCGCGATGAACGTCAGGGGCAACATCGCCAACCAGAGGAACGCGAGGACCACCAGGTGAGGCACGATGAGTAGCCATTTGATGATCCATCGCCAACGACTGAGCGAGGGGTCCAGGTGACCGTCCAGGCGTACCGGATAGGCACCCGGCACCACAGCGGTCGTGACGGACGTGCTCGGCGTCGTGCTTGGTGCACCTGACTCAGCTCGCGCACGTCGCTGGCGCGTGCGCTCGAGTGACAGCACGCCGACACTCAATAACAGCCCCCCGATGACGAGCAGTAGTGCGCCCCCGACCAGGAGTCCAACGCCCACCGGCACGACCAACCCGGTATTGGTGCCGACGGCCACGTCAGCCACGACGCCCGCCGCGGCATCTGCGCGCATGACCACGATCGACCAACTTCCCTCGACGGGCTTCCAGGTGATGTGCTGGGACCCAGCCCCCGACGCCGACGCGGCCCAGAAATTCTGTGTAATAGGTAACGCGGGCGTCGCACTTCCCGCAACGAAGTCGTAGTGGGCACGAAAGGGGAGCGCGCTCACCGACGTGACCTGGTCGAATGCGACACCCGCGAGGTAATTGTCCACCTGGACAGTTGGCGCGATACCAATGAAGGTTCCGCCTTTCGCCACCGAGGCCCTGATCCGCACGGTACCGAGCGGGTCGTAGGAGATCCAACTCCTCGGTCCCGGATGCATCGCAAAGTGCACCGACGAAACCAACGCCGAACCCGTGGTCTGAAACTGTTCTGTAGGAGTGTTGAAGTAGCCAGTGGCGTCTCGTTGGGTTGCATTCGCCCAGACGAGTCCACCTCCGGCACCCGCAACACCAAGACCGAGAAGAAGTGTCACCGCGCCAGCCGCTACGAGAAGTACCTTTCCGATGCGCATGACTGTCTCCCATTCACGTCCCGTCACCGGGGCGTCTTGTGGACCTCATGTCAGTCTCCAACGGGACCCCCTACGCATCAAGGGCACTTAGTCCCAACGCGACGATGCCTCTCAGGCTTCGCTCACGTGAGACCTCGAACGCGAAAACCCGCAGCAGGCCGGTTACGCCTTTCAGGCACGCGCCCTCAGGGCGATGGAAGCATCGCCAGTGCGGCCGCCAGTGCCACGATGAGTACCGACAGCCCCGTCGTCAACAAAGCCAGTGACCGCACGCCCCGGCGTGTGAGCCGTTTCGCCGCCACACCGTGGGCCCCGGCAAGACCCAGCACGACGACCACCACAAAGACTTTGATCGCAAGGACGTGATCGAACGTGCTTGAGAAATTGTGAAACCGCACGCCGTCGTGCCACGCCAGTAATGGTCCAGTGACGATCAGTGCGGGGAATAGCCCGAAATTGGAGATTCTGGCGAAACGTCGCCCCGACAGCCGCGCGATCGTCCCGATCACCTCAGGCGACGCGGCCCGGCGCAACAGTGGCATGACCACGAAGACCAACATCAGCTGCCCGCCGACCCAGAAGATCGCAGCGGACACGTGCACGAACAGGACCACGGTCCACACCAGAGTCATGTACGCCTTCCTTAACTGCGCTGGGCGCTCGGCAGACCTGCAAGGTGCTCACTCCCCAGTCGGCCAATGCGAACCCGCCAGACCTTCGGTCCGCTTTCAATGTAGTCCCAGGTGAATTCGTCTGCGTGCTCGGCCTCGAATTGATACCGAAGGGGTTTGGGGTCATGATCGTTGACCAAAAGAAACGCCGCGCCGTCCTCGAGACTCTCGTAGGTGTCAAAGATCTTCTCGTGACGTTGCGCGGGAGCCATCGTACGCACATCGAGCAGCACATCGTCGTCGCTGACGCCGCTTGACGTTCTGCTGCGAAGGGCGACCGGCGCCTGGTTCACCAAACGTACGAGTTGGTGCAAAGAGCGAGTCGCGCGTCGTGCGAGGTCGGGTCGAGGACCGCGCAACACTGCCCACGTGGCGGCAACCATTGAACACGCCTCATCACCGCTCCCCGCTCGAGCGAGCATCGTGGCCGCTTCGAGCAGTTGAGCGAGCAAGACAGCTTCGTGGTCGCGCGACGCGTCATCATTCTGCGACCCAGATAGCTCAGACTCACCCGCCGTCAGCTCTTGCATACGAGTGAGGAGCCGCGCCACACTCAGCGTCTCGTCGGCGACGAGCGGCGGCAGCAAGACCTCGTTCTCGGTGGTGACGTGCGCATCAAAGAGTCTCTGCAGTAGCGACGCGTACCGTAGAGCGTCAGGCCCGCTGGCGGCTCGAGCCAATCGCTCGATGCCAAGCGCAAGATTCATGTGCTCGTCAATCAGTGCGCTCACCGTCTCGTCCAGCGGTGTCACCTTCGCAGCGTGCGCGTAGATGGTCGCCTCCTCGGCGTTCGCGTGCGGGAGCACCTCATCAATCATGTACGAGACGAGTTGCGCCCGCGCCACTTCGTATGCGCGACCGCGAGTGACGGCTTCTTCGAGGGCGACGACGAGCGTCTTCACTCGATCACACATCTGCTGGTGGTGACCCAGTATCAAGTTGAAGGCCTCATCATTTGTCATCAACGTCTCTTTTCTCTCCAGACACTTCGCCACCTCGCAGGGTCGCGCTGATCAATTTTTCTAGTCTTTACTAGAATAACACTTCTCGATTTCGATGAACAGTTCACGACGCCTTCAGAGCCTGCTGGCAGTGGTCCTCAGTGAAGTTCTCATCACAGCGAGGGCCCACGTAGACGCGGTGTCACTCGACCGGTCGACTGCTCAGCGGAGATAGATCCCACGCGCCGCGGCAGCGCTCTCATCGATCATCACGGGACTCCACGGTGGATCCCAGACGAGGCGTATTTCGACCGTCTCGACGGGCCTCGCGCCGGCCCACGCCAACGCCTCGGCGGCCATCGCCGACAGACTTTGCGACGCTGGGCATCCGGGCGTGGTGAGGGTCATCTCGACCACGAGCGTGTCTGATTCCTCTCGAATGTCGTAGATGAGACCCAGCGAGACAATGTCAAGTCCTAGTTCGGGGTCGATGACGTCACTGAGCGCATCGAGCGCCCACGCGAACGAAGCACCGTCACCCGGATCTCCATCGACAGCGGGAACTCGTGACTGATCAGTGTTGGAGTCGCTCACGTCGCTCACGCGTTCCTCGTGAACGTCACGTGCCAGTCGCCTTCGCCGCGCTGCACGGCGTTGAAGGCGAAGCCTTGTGACCCGAGCACCCCTTCGAGTGGAACAGGTTCGAAGGGACTGACGATGGTGAGCTCCTCATCGGCGCCCAGTCCCCCTACGGTCTTCATGATCAAGTCAAACGGTTCCTCACCAGCTGCGAGGATGGGTCGAACGTCGAGTGTGGCCATAATCCCTTCTTTCCGTCGGGTACTGAATTCTCTAGTTGCGCGTAATTAATCTAGCATAGGCTAGAAAAATAAGTGAAGTGGCCGTGACTACTGGAGGAGACCTCGTGGAGCAATCAACACCTCAGTCCAAGGACGCGGGTGCGTGGCGAGGCCGGCCGTCGGGACTGCCCAGCGGCGTCCCACCGCCATCGGTGCCACTGGCGTACATGGGTGCCGCCGTTGTGGGCCTCATTGGTTGCGGCGTCGCTCTCGTGCTTTCACGCTTCTACGCGGTTACCGATCCAACGAACGATCACGTCGTAGGAGCCGCACACTTCGCGATGCTCGCGACATTATCGATGGGGATCCTCGGCGCCATGCACCAGTTCACGCCGGTCATCACCCAGCGGCCTCTTCGATCCGTCCGCCTCTCACGCGCCACATTCGTCAGTTGGCTCCTCGGTGCTTGGCTGCTGCCCATTGGCTTCATCACCCAACGCGAAGTCGTCGTCGAAGGCGGTGGCGGATGCGCGGCCCTCGCCGTGGGTCTATTCGTTTTCAACATCGCCCCTCCCCTCGCGGCGAGGGGCAAGGGTCCAGCGGCGACGGGACTTCGACTCGCGGTGATTGGTTTCTCCCTCACGGCTTGCTTCGGTGTCGTTTATGTCATTGATCGAAGGAGCCAGTGGTTCGATTTGAGTGGTCACGTCGTGCTCGCGCACGCGTGCATCGGATTACTGGCGTGGCTGGGACTCACCTACCTCAGCGTGTCAGAGAAGCTCTGGCCGATGTTCATGCTCGCCCACGTCCCAGGTCGACACTTGAGCGCGTGGTTGAGTATCTGGTCGCTCTTCGTCGGGGTCGCCTTCTTGTCACCAGGTCTGTTGTTGAGCATCACCTGGCTCGCTCTCGCGGGGGCGTTGCTCGTGGTCATTGGACTCGCTGCCCACCTGTATTCGCTCTTCACCTATCTTCGCCACCGCCGCCGAGGACGTGATCTCCATCAATGGTTCGTGCTCGGCGCGAGCGTCTGGATGATCGTGGGTGTCATATTGGCAGCCGTAGGCAGTGAGCTCATGACCCACGATCACCACCGAGGTGTTGCGTTCGTCGCCGCGTCAGTCACCGCGATCGCCGGGTGGCTCCTCGTCGCCCTCGTAGGACATTCGTACAAGATCGTGCCGTTCATTGTCTGGTCCGCGCTTCGAGCGAGGGGCATATCGAGGAATGCCACCGGGTCCGCGCTCGCCTTCGCCGACCTGTTCAATCACCCGTGGTCCACCCTGGACTTCGCCATCGTCAACGTGGGCGTCGCCGCGCTGTGCCTCGGTTTCGTCACATCGACTTCGTCGTTGATCATCGTCGGTGGCGTCTCGCTGGTCATCACCGCTCTCATCACGGGTGCCAATCTCTCGTGGCGACCCGTGAAATTGCTACGCGCCGGCGCGCACCTGACGGACCCGGCCCAACCACTCACCCCGATCACCCAACCAGCGACCCTTCGTCGAATCGACGCATCAGGCGACGTGACGCCCTGATCGCAACTAGTCGTCGCCCTCGGCGCGGCGAGAGATCACTAATCGACAACCCGCCCGATGGGGGTCCTTTCGAACCAGTCGATCGATCGAGAGGTCGCGCGTCGACGCGGCGAGACCCTCGACGAGACCAAGGTGGAGTTCACACACCTCCGCCGGATTCTCCGCAGCCACCTCTTCGAAGGGACAACGGCCGAGCACGAATTCGACTGTTCTCCCCTTGTCACGGCGAACCGGACGAAACCCGTTTCGCGTCAGCTCCTCACCCAGTTGATTCGCGCTCTCCTCGTCACCGCGAAATAGCGTCCCGCGACGTAGTCCCTCGCGGTACCCAACCTCTCGAACGCTGATGTTCTGCTTCACCGCTTGGGCGAAGAGGCGCGCGAGCCACGCGTAGGACCCGGGTGTCTCCCATTTACCCGCCGCCTCTGGATGCAACCGGTAGAGCAACGACGGACGCCCCGGACGGTCGCGCACCTCAGACGCTTCGACGATGAGATCGGCCTGTTTCAAAACGGCCAAGTGCTGGCGCACGGCGTTGTGGTTCAACTTGACGAGGTCCGTGAGCTCGGCAACGCTCACCGGC
>JAJXXA010000046.1 GCA_021781335.1 Actinomycetes bacterium | reverse complement strand
TCGCGAAGGAAAGCTGAAACGAAGTCGAGGTGAGCGCTCATGGCCTCTTGGGCGCCACGTCCATCACGATTTCTAAGGGCGTCGGCGATTTCGGCGTGCTGGATGAACGAGCGATGGCGCCGCTCGGGAGAATCACCCCGGCGCTTCATCGAGCCCCAGAGGTCACCTTGGCGGGCCGATTCAATCAGTGAGTACATGCGAAGCAGGAGCGGATTGTGGGTGGCCTCCATAAGGCTGCGGTGAAACGCCAGATCGCACACTTCGAATTCGTCGTAGTTGGCGGCGTGCGCGCACTCTTCGACATTGTGCTGGATGACCTCGAGATCGGCTTCGGTTGCTTCGACCACGACCAGATACATCGCCATTGGCTCGAACGTCTGTCGCGCTGCCATCACGTCGGCGGGACCAATGTCGTTGAGCATCTCGTGGGTGGTGAACTCGTCGTTGTCGAAGTCGACCAGCGCGGATAGCGGATCAGACTTCAAATACGTCCCGCGGCCGACTTCTCGCGAGATCATTCCGTCTGATTCGAGCAGGGACATGGCATTTCGAACCATGGCGCGTGTGATGTGCAGCTTGTCGGCCAAGGCGCGCTCGGTAGGTAGACGTGAACCCACCCCGAGACCTTGGTGGACGGCCTCTCGAAGCACACTTTCTGCCACGTCGCGGATGCGGTCGACCGACAACGTTCGCACCGAACTCCTCCCACCTCCCCGGAATCTTCCGGGGCTGACCAATCACGATGATGCGCTAACCAATATAAACGTACCGCCCGGTACACTGCGGTCGTCCATTTCTCGTGCTGTTCTCACCACGAGTCGTCGATCTCGTACAGAGACTGCTACGAGTATCCATTTTTTCGCGAGATTTCGGGCAGTCTTCACCTCCAAAAGGTTCCTAAGCAAAGCGTATACAACCTATTCAACCAATTGAAGAAATGTTTTCTTATAAATTATTGGTCGATTTATAGGCTTGCTTGACAATTGCCACCCTCAGCACTACAGTCACCAACCAGACCAATGACCAATTCGGCCATTTGGGGCCAATTCCAGGGGGATGCAGTGCGACTAGCTACCGTTCGGACTTCACGAGGACTTCGACTACACGTAAAAGGGACCAACGGGTACGTTGACCTGGGCGACGCGTCAGGCGACGAGGACTTATCGAGCGTAAACGGGTTCGCCGCGCGCGGCGAGGCGGCGTTGCAGGCGGCACGAGCTGCGTCGAGCCAGGCCGGTGTGACGCTGGAGCGCACTGACTTCGCTCCCGCCACGCCCAATCCCCCTCGAGTGCTCTGCCTGGGCGTCAACTACGCGGAGCACGCTATCGAGGGCGGGCGGGCCGTACCCAAGTGGCCCGAGTCATTCGTTCGTGGAGCGGGCAGCGTCATTGGCGCGTATGACGACATGGTCAAGCCTGCCCTGAGCGAGCGTTTTGATTACGAGGCTGAACTGGCGATCATCATCGGCAAGGGCGGGCGCTACATCAAGGCGGCCGACGCCTTTGACGCAATCCTTGGTTACTCGGTGATGAATGACGGATCAGCGCGCGAGTGGCAGCGCATCGCCACGCAATGGACGCCCGGCAAGAACTTCGAAGGAACGATGCCCATTGGTCCCGAGATCGTCACGGTCGACGAAGTCGACGTGAGCGACCTCGCCATCTCGAGCACGCTCAACGGCACTGTCATGCAGGACTCTCGAACGTCCATGATGATCGTCGGCGTCGCCCAGGCGGTCGAGTACTTCTCGGGATTCACCACACTTCGTCCGGGCGACGTCATCGCGTCGGGCACGCCAGGCGGGGTCGGCTTCGCACGTACACCGCCGGTGTGGCTGATGCCCGGCGACACCATCGAGGTGACGGTCGAGGGGATCGGCACCATCTCTAACAAGGTCGTCGCTGAACAAGGCGCACCGAGTGACTGGCCGTGGATGCCGTTGAAGGCGGACACCACGAGTTTTTGAGTTCTGCTGCAAGCAGAAGTACCACACAACAAACAGGGGGGATGTATGGGGTACATGACAATGGCGCGGCGGAGTAAATCTGCCGTCGCTCGAACAAGGATGCGCTTTGCGCTCGTGATGGCCGTTATGGCGCTGGTGGCTTCGACCATCGGACTGCCGGGCCTGAGTACGCGCGCCGGTGCATCATCGTCCGGGGGGACAATCACAATTGCTGCCGTAGCACCGTTTACGGGGGCGGATGCTGCGCTCGGGCCAAAGTATGAAGCGGCGTGCTACGCGGCGTCCCAGGCGATCAACCAAGCCGGTGGCGTCTTGGGCAACAAGGTCAACTGCAAGACCGTCGACACCCGCGGTGACCCCGCGGACGCGGTACCTGCCGTTCGCCAGATGTACGCGACGACGTCGAATCTGGCGCTGGTCATTGGCTGCACCTCGGATGAAGCGTCAACCGTGGTACCGGTGTTCGATGCGCACCAGACGGTGTCGTTCTGCATGACGGGTGAGTCGGAATTTGACAGCATTCATTTCCCGTACTTCTTCAGGCTCGTTCCGCCTGACGCTGCGGACTCGGTCGCCATGGTGAAGATTGCACAGAACAAGGGCTACAAGAACATCGCACTCGCCTTTGGCAACGACGCGGGGTCCCAGACCTTTGTCAGCCCGGCGGAGGCGGCGATCAAGCGCGCTGGTATGAATATCGTCTCGAACCAGACGATCGACATGAACGCGACCACCTTTGAGACTGAAGCACAGGCCATCGTCGCTGCACACCCTGACGCCATCTTGATGGAAGCGCTGGGTGCCGCTGGCGTGGCACTGCTGACCGAGATCTACCAGTTGAACAACAACAAGATGATCCCGGTCATCGGGACCTCGGGCATGATCGACCCGACGTTCTTCACGGGTGTGACGACGGGTCCGATCGGTGTCCAGAACTTCATCAGCAATTTCAACGCGGACAACCAGACTGTCAATGTTGGCGGTCCCGCGTACCCGCTGTATAAGAAGCTGGTGCTCGCCCAGTCCGGCAAGGTCAAGGGTGTGCCGAACTTCCAGGGTCTCTTGACCGCGAACGGCACGGTTCACCTGTACGACGGGATCAATCTCGCCGCGCTGGCGATGGTGATGTCGCACTCGACCGTGGGGGCGAAGTACAAGGCGGACATCTTGAAGATTGCCGAAGGTGTGCCCGGTGCCGTTGTCGTGTCGTCGTACGCGGCAGGCGTCAAAGCACTGAAGGCGCACAAGAAGATCCGTTACGAAGGCGTGGGAGGTCTCTACCAATTCGACTCCTTCCAGACCGCGTTCGGACCCTTCGAGGACGACCAGTACAACGCCGACGGGACGACCTCTGCGGTCGGCGCCTCACTCGGGTACTGCAACCTGACGCTGTGCAAGGCCAAGCCGTAACTATGTGAAGCCGACACGGCTGCGGTGGGTTAGACCGCAGCCGTGTCGGGAATCACCTTGGCCCTACGGTCTGAGGAAAATCGCCTCGCGAGAAGTTCAACATTCGAGATCAAAAGGGGAATGTCAGCTGTGAGTGTCTTTATGTCGTCGTTCGGATTCGGCCTCATGACGGCGGCCGTTCTCGCGATCGCCACCGTCGGTTTTACAATGCAGTTCGCTGTCACCAATGTGCTCAACCTGGCGTACGGGTCGGTGATGATCAACAGCGCGTTCGTCGCCTATTACTTCAACGCACGCGGGATGAACGCCTGGGTCACGTTGGTCTTCGGCATGGTCACCGGCGCTGTTGTGTCGTGGGCCCTCAACCGTTTCGTCTTCACGCCGTTCCAGCGGCGCAATCTTGCGCCGATCACGGTGGTGATCGTGGCTCTCGGGGTCGACCTCGTCGGGACCTTCGGTCTTCAGGCGATCGTCGGAGGTGGATACGTGTCGTTTCGACTTGCGCCAGGTCAGGAGTACCACATCCTGGGCATGTTCCTCAGCGGCATGCAACTCGTCATCCTCGCAATTTGCGCGGTAGTGCTCGGAATGATCCATTGGCTGCTCAAGTACACCCGACTCGGTAAGGCCATGCGCGCCACGTCGGCCAATCCGAATCTCGCGCGCAACAGTGGCGTGAAGACTCAAATGGTCATCTCGACGACGTGGCTGATCTCGGGTGCATTGTGTGGGCTCGCTGGCACCGTCTTTGCGATGAATACCGGCGTGTTCGAAGCAACGAGCGCGCAGCTCTACATCGTCATGTTGTTGGCGGCGATGTTCCTCGGTGGTCCGGGCGAACCCTACGGTGCAATGTTCGGTGCGCTCACCATTGGACTCGCCACCGAGATCAGTGCGGCTTACATCAGTCCCCAATACAAAGAAGTCGTCGCGTTCCTCGCTCTGCTCGGCATGCTGACGTTTCGTCCCTACGGCATCTTCGGAAGCGAGAAGACCAACTAATGCCCGCCTACGCCTTCTATCTGGCCACCATCATTGTCTACGGCGCAGTCGATGCGATGGCTTGTCTCGCGCTGAACGTGGAGTTCGGCTTCGCCGGCATCTCCAACTTCGGCTTCATCATCTTCCAGTCGGTCGGCGCCTACGTCGCGGCCGTACTGTCGATGCCGCCGGCCGCCACGTCGAACGGCGGCTTTCAGCAGTACATCCTCGGATGGCATCTCGCGTGGCCGCTGCCCTGGATCGGCGCGGCGATCGCGGGTGGACTGTTGGCGCTGCCGTTCGTGTTCCTCGTGGGCAAACGGCTTCGCGGTGACTTCGCGGCCGTTGGTCTGCTCGTGTCCGCGGTGCTACTCAACGTGTTGGTGAAGGACTACGTGCCGCTGTTCAACGGCGATGCGGGCATCTCGATCGTTCCCGCTCCATTCCAGAGTCATTGGAACCCTCAGGGACTCACCTACCAGTTCGTCTACGGCGGCGTCGCGGTGCTGTTGACCGTGGTCATCTACTACGTCTTTCGTCGCATCACCGAATCGCCGTATGGCAGGTCGTTGCGTGCGATGCGTGATAACGACATCGTCGCTGACTCACTCGGTAAGAGTCTTCGTAGCCAGCGCACGGCGGTCTTGGTGCTCGGCGGCATGGTGGCGGGCCTCAGCGGGGCGATCCTCGTGGGATTCATCAGTCTCTGGGCACCGGGTGCATGGGGTTACGCCGAGACCATCGTTCTCTTCGCGGCCATCATCCTTGGTGGCGCAGGCAACCACAAGGGCGCGATTCTCGGTGCGATTCTGGTGCCGCTCGGATTCGAGGAGATCACCCGCTTCCTGCCACCATTGAGTAACCCGACACTGGTGCCGGCACTCGAATGGGTGGCGATCGGGCTGCTCATCATCTTGTTCTTGTGGTTTCGACCCGACGGCATCTTGCCCGAGCGTCGTCGGATCTTGAGTGGTGCACAAAGCGACGCAGTCAAGCTTGCGCCGGCGCCCAGTGGCGACAGCACCGACGCACTGATCAAGCTCGGCAACATCGACGAACTCGACTTTCGAAAGCTCTTGCGTCTGCACGACATCGTGAACGATCATCGTGTCATCCTCTCCACCCAGGGGCTCACCAAGAGTTTTCACGGCGTCACGGTGGTGAGTGATGTCAGCATCGAGGTGAACCAGGGCCGCGTGACCGGACTGATCGGACCCAATGGTGCGGGAAAGTCGACAACGCTTGCGATGCTCGCGGGTACCTTGACGCCGAGCGGTGGCAAGATCTTCTACGACGGACGAGACATCACCAATGTCCCGTCGCATCAGCGCGCGCAGATGGGCCTGGTGCGCACGTTCCAGCTCGCGAGCGAGTTCAAGAAGCTCACCGTCCTCGAGAACCTCGTCAGCGCCATCCCGGACCAGTCGGGTGATTCCTTCTGGGGTGCGTTGCGCGGGAAGAGGTTCTGGGGGCGAGAGGACCGCGCGAATATCGAACGAGCCATGGAGATCCTCGGGGGATTCGGCTTGCTGCACTACGCCGACACCTACGCCGGCAGCTTGTCGGGCGGCCAACGTCGTCTCGTTGAGATCATGCGCGCAATGCTCGCCGAACCAAAGGTGCTGTTGTTGGACGAACCAATGGCCGGTGTGCACCCCAACCTCGCCCACAAGATCGGTGACCAACTGACGCGACTCGCGCAGGGTGGAATGACGATTCTCATGGTTGAACACGAACTGTCGATCATGGACGCGTTCTGCGATCCGGTGATCGTCCTCGCGGAAGGCCGTGTCCTCGCCGAGGGCACGATGGCGGAACTGCGATCCAAATCAGAGGTGGTGGAGGCGTATCTTGTCGGTTGAACTCTCACAAAGTGGTCAGGTCCTCACCGCAACGGGTCTCAGTGCCGGATACGACGGCAGGCCCATTGTCCAGGACGTCAACATCGAAGCGACCCCGGGCAAGGTCGTCTCGATCGTGGGACCGAACGGATCGGGCAAGTCCACGTTGCTCAAGTCATTGGTCGGTGTGGTTCCGGTGCTCGGTGGCACCGTCAGCGTGGGCGCGAAGGACATCACCAACATGACCCCGGAGAAGGTGGCGGCGCTCGGCGTGGGATACGTGCCCCAGATCGACGACGTCTTTCCTCCGCTCACGGTGAAGGAAAATCTCGAGATCGGTGGCTACTTGCTTGCGCGTCGCGACGTCGCGACGCGCATCGAGGCGGTGCTCGAGTTCTTTCCCAGGCTCAAGGTCATGTTGACGAGAAAGGCGGGCAAGCTCTCTGGAGGAGAGCGAAAGATGTTGGCCATGGGCCGGGTCCTCATGCTGTCGCCGTCGGTGCTGGTGCTCGACGAGCCGACTGCCAACCTGGCGCCGATCGTGGCCACCCAGTTGCTCGAGGAATACATCCGAGGTTTCGCCGATCACGGTTCGACCGTGTTGCTCGTCGAGCAGCGTGCGAAGGCGGCACTTCGAATCTCGGACTGGACGTGCGTGCTCGGCGGTGGACGAGTGGTCCTCGAGGGCGCACCTCGCGACCTCGAGCAGGATCCCGTCTTCGTCGAGTCATTCCTCGGCGGCGGGACCGCGCGTCACCAGGCGCCGTGATGGCGAGCGAGATGACTGAAGCAAGCGTGGAGAACTTTTGGACGCCCGTTCGCCGACGCGACGGACTCGTGGTGGTCTTGACCGTCGTCACCGGAGCGGTCGACGCGATCGGCCTCTTGCGACTCGGTGGGGTCTTCACGAGCGTCATGACCGGCAACATGGTGTTGTTGGGGATCGCCGCCGCCCATCACGACGCGTCGATCGCCATACACACCGGCGTCGCATTCTTGACCTACGTCGTTGGGAGCTTCCTCGGTGCACGAGTCGCCGGCCACGCGCAAGACGACGATCACCTCTGGCCTCGACCGATCGTGCACGCTCTCACGCTGGAACTCGCGATGATCGCGCTCTTCACGCTCTGGTGGGAGGCGGTGGGCGCCGCGCCGAGCACGGCAGTCGAATACGTCTTGTTGTCCCTCAACGCGATTGCCTTGGGTATCCAGAGTTCGGCGGTCCTGCGATTTGGTATCCACGGACTCTCAACGACGTATCTCACCGGAACACTCACGCAGTTCATCGCGGGTCTGACCAAGCGAGGGGCGCCACTACAGGTGCGCAGCGCCCTGATCCTGCTCGGGCTCATCGGTGGTGCCGCGGCGGGCGCGACCATGGCGGTGTACGCGCCACGACTCGCGCCACTGGTGCCGCTCGGTGCGCTGAGCATCGTGGTCATCGGTGCGTGGCACTCGTTTCATCGACGTGTCTCTGACTGACGAGGACTCACCCCACTACCAAGCGGAGCGTGGTGACGACACCAACGCTGATCACGAGTGCGCGAACCCACGCGGAGGGGATCTTGCGCATCGTGTGTGCGCCGATCCATCCGCCGAGGAAAGTGCTTACGAGAAGGATGGCGACTGCAGTCAAAGCGAGATGTCCGCGCACGGCGAAGACCACAGCGGCGACGGTATTGATGAGCAGGCCCAGCGCAACACGTATCCCTTGAAGCTCAAGGATGTCCTCGCGAAGCGAGAGTGCGAGTACGGCGAACAGCACGATGCCCAGGCCGGCACCAAAGTAACCGCCGTAGATGGAGCCGATGAAGACGCCCGCCAGCAGGGTGCGCGGTCTCGCGTGGGCGTCGCTACCGGGTGGATGTCGTCGAGAAAGTAGCTTCGTGATCAGGGGGGCAGCGGCGAAGAGGGCTGTCGCTGCGCCGATCAGCCATGGCACGACGGCGGCAAAAGTGTTCTCCGAAGTCGTGAGGAGCAGCGCCGTGCCCACACCTGAGCCGACGACGCACGTCGGTATCAGGCGTCGCAGGGTTGCGCGATGCTTCGAGAGTTCTCGTCGAAACACGCGCACGCCCGCGAGCACGCTCGGTACGAGTCCGACCGTTGAGGAGACGTTGGCCTGGAGGGGAGCAATCCCCAGCGCCAGGAGCGTGGGGAAGGTGATGAACGTTCCACCCCCCGCGACTCCGTTGACAATTCCCGCCGCAATGCCTGCGGCGAAGAGCGCGACCGCGCGCCATGGTGTGTCAATCGCGCCGCTCAGCACCATCTCAGCCTATGACCCACTGTTGCCCGCCATTGACTCATTGGAGTCGGTCGTGATACCGAACTACAACTCCAATACTCTCGACTTCATGATACGGACACGAAGTGTCCTGGTTGCGTGAGTTGCCCGGACATACGCGCAATGAGAAGTCGGTGATATTCGCGACGAAGGCGTCCTGTGCGCACAGCCAAGAATCGCAGATGAGTGCACTGGGCGGTGTCCGCGTTACGACGTTGAACCAACCGCTACGACAAAGGTGTGAGCGGCGCGAGATGGTCTCACTTACAGCGACGTGTCGCGGTAGACATTGGTATTGCAGCGGCGAAGTACCAACAAGACCGCTGCGGTCACGACAGTCGCTCCAGAGTTCCTCTAGAGGAGTCAACTTTCGCAAGCGTCGCGCCTCAAGTGCAAAACGTATGTCGAACGTTTCTCATCCATTGGGAACGGCCACGCAGTGCACTTGGTGAGCCAGAGTCTCGACGTATCAGGCGGCGCAGTTGACTTGATGACACCATTCGCTTGCCGGTCACGATGCGCACATTCTTGTCAACAAGTGCCAGAGACGACGATCGATGTCGCTTCTCTACGAGGGTTCTCGCGTGACGCCCACATGACCCCACATGGGGAACATCTTGAGAAGTCGAGCGCTACTACTCGTCGCTCTGTGAGGTAATGGAGGATAGTTATCGAATGGAGACGCAGCGTTGACGACGGAACGATTTCACGCATCGAAGTCAGGACCCTTGTTAGTTCAAGACGCAGTCGGCTCTCGCGCACTTGCATCCGCGCGAGTCGACACTGTCACCACGACGTTCCGATATCGGTATGTTGGTCATCCGCGTTCCATTGGAGAATGAGGTCGTCCTCGAGTCAAAAGCGCCTGGATTTCGCGTTTTTAGGTCTCTTCGAACCGGGAATCTATTTCTTATAGAACCTGGTGGACTGCTTTTTACGAAGGTCACACCGCGGAGAAATGTCCTCATTTGTTAAGCGCCACCGTAGAATTGACGACGCAGCAATGACTGCTTCGATGTCACCCACAACGTTGTGGACAAAGTGACCAATTGACCGCGTCGCTTGGTGAAACCTTCTTGTTTCGCTGAGTCATGTGCCCTGAGCCGGTGACTACGTCGCCCTTTGGCTTATGGGACCTTGCGCGGTACAAGGAGAAACCGTGCGAAGAATCTTGTGTGCAGTAGTT
>JAJXXA010000011.1 GCA_021781335.1 Actinomycetes bacterium | reverse complement strand
TTCGTCGATGAAGGTGATGACACTGCCCTCGGCGTCTTCGATCTCCTTCAAGACCGCCTTCAGGCGTTCTTCGAACTCTCCGCGATACTTCGCGCCCGCGACCATTGACGCGAGATCGAGTGCGATGACCCGCCGATCGCGAAGCGACTCGGGAACGTCGCCGTCCACGACGCGAAGCGCCAAGCCCTCGACGATGGCGGTCTTGCCGACCCCCGGTTCTCCAATGAGCACCGGGTTGTTCTTCGTGCGACGCGACAGCACCTGGATGACGCGTCGGATCTCGTCGTCACGACCAATGACCGGGTCAAGCTTTCCCGCTCGGGCCAGTGCGGTGAGGTCGCGGCCGTACTTCTCCAAGGACTGGAACGTCTCTTCGGGATTCTCTGAGGTGATGCGAGCCGACCCGCGGATTCCACGCAACGCCGACAACAGCGCTTCACGAGTAGTGCCCAGCAAGGTGGCCCACGCCACGATGATGTGGTCCACCGAGAGGAACTCGTCGCCGAGTTCCGCGCGAAGTTCATCGGCGGCTTCGAGTCCTTGGCGCGATTCGTTCGAGAGACCGGGCTGGGTGCCGCCCACCGAGCGCGGCTCCGCCGCCACCTTCTCACTCAGGCTCGCCGCCACGGAGATGGGATCGACGTTGGCGGCGAGGAGCAGGGGTCGCGCGATACCGTCGGACTGGTTCAAGAGCGCGAGCAAGAGGTGCGCGGGTGTGACGTAGGGATTGCCAGCGGCCGCCGCCTGGGTAGTCGCCGCCTGGAACGCGTCACGCGTCTTCACCGTCCAGCGTTGAGGGTCGAGGGCCATCAGTTACCTCCTCGTCGTCGATTCTGCGCGTCGATGAACAGTTCGATCGTGTTGCGCACGGGCACGAGGTCGCGTCGATACTGACGATGGGTCTGCTCCACGTTCGCACGCACGTCTTGCATGGTCGCCTCGAGCCGCGCGCGCAGTTCCGCCAACTCGGCCTCGAGTCGCATGATCCTCTTCACGCCCTCGAGGTTGACGCCCTCGTTCGTGAGTTCTTGAATACGTCGAATCGCGAGCAGGTCGGCCTCGGAGAATCGACGCGACCCACCACTCGTGCGTTGGGGGTTCAAGAGACCACTGCGCTCATAATTGCGGAGCGTCTGAGGATGCACGCCGGCGATCTCGGCGAACACCGAGATCACATAGACGGCGTGATGATGGCGTTCATTCACGGCGTCACCTCGTCGTTCAACGCGCGCGCCAACTTCTCGGCGAGCGTCTTTTGTTCTTTGGTCAACTTCTTTGGAATCGTCACGTTGATCGTCACCAACAAGTCACCGGCCGGCTGCTTGTCACTCGTCGGCACACCGCGACCACGTACGCGCATCGTCGTGCCCGGCTGGGTCCCCGGCGGCACCTTCACAGTGACGGGTTCGTCCAAGGTCGCCACCTCGACGGTGGTGCCGAGCAGGGCCTGGCTGAACGACACGTTGGCGGTCGTGACGACGTTGCGACCACGCCGCTCGAAGCGCGTGTCGCCTGACACGTGGACGTCAACGAACAGGTCACCCGGTTGTCCACCCTGACTCCCGGGATTGCCCTTGCCCTTCAATCGGATGCGCTGACCGTCCACGACGCCCGCGGGCACGCGCACGTTCACACGACGCGATGATGGTTCGCGACCGGTGCCGTGACAGGTCGCACAGGGCGTGACGATCCGACCACCTCGACCCTGACAGACCGGACACACGCTCGACATGGCGAAGGGGCCCTGATCGTCGTTCAAGACTCCGCGACCCTGGCAACGTTCACAGGTCGCGAAGCCACTGCCCGGCGCGGCACCGCGACCACCACAGGTGTGACAGGCCTCGCCGCTCGGCAAGGTCACCGTCGTCGTCACCCCCATCACCGCATCTCGAAAACTGAGGTGTAACGACGTCTCGAGGTCCGCGCCACGCTGCGAGCGCTGACGGCGACCCCCGAAGAGACCACCGAACAGATCGCTCAGATCGCCGAGGTCGCCACCCTGGAAGTTGAAGCCACCAGCGCCCGGTGCACCCGCGCCCGCGAAACCGCCCGAGGCGCCAAGGCGTCGGACCTCGTCGTATTCCTTGCGCTTGTCGGGGTCGCCCAGGACGTCGTACGCGACCGAGACCTCTTTGAACTTCTCCTCGGAACCGGGATTGGTGTCGGGGTGCAGTTGCTTGGCGAGTTTGCGATAGGCGCGCGTGATCTCCTTGGGTGTCGCGCTCGCTGACAACCCCAATACCTTGTAGTAGTCCGTGTCGAACCACTCGCGCTCGGCCATTTAGCCCTTCACTCTCACCATCGCGGGACGCAGCACTGAACCCTTCCACAGATAGCCAGCGCGTAGGACCTCATCGATCACCTGCTCGCCGCTCTCGTCGCCCTCTATGTGGGCAACCGCGTCGTGCACTTGTGGATCAAAGGCGACGCCCGTCGTCTCAATGCGCTCGAGCCCCTCTTTGGCCAAGGTGTCAAGGAGCAACGCCCTCGACTGCACGAGGGCCGCGGCTTCGTCGGTCGTGACATTGGCGAAGTGGGCCTGGGCGAGGTCGAACGCGTCGAGTACCGGCAGCAATTTGACGATCACGTCACCGACTGCGCGCACCGCAGCATCGCTCGACGAGCGCGTCATGCGTTTGCGATAATTCTCAAAATCCGCCTGGAGACGCTGGAGGGAATCCAGGTACTCGTCGCGTTGGCGTTCAACGTCTGAACGTTCGTCGACGACCTCGGTGGTGACGTCCTCGGACGCCACCACCTCGTCGTGCTCAACTGGGTTGTCGCTCACGGTCAGTCAACAATCTCGGCGTCGACGATCTCGTCTTCGTTGCCCTCGGGCGCGGCGGGACCCGCGGCGTTCGCCTTGGCGGCCTCTTCATAGAGACGCTGGCTGAAACCCTGACTGGTCGTCAGCAGCTTCTCGGTCGCGGACTTGATCGCGTCGATGTCGGTGCCGGCGAGCGTCTCCTTCAGCGCGGCGAGCGCGCCCTCCACGTCTTCACGCTCGGTGCCCTGGAACGATTCGGCCTGGTCCTTCAGCAACTTCTCGGTCTGGTAGACAAGCCCATCGGCGTTGTTTCGCACTTCCGCCTCATCACGTCGCTTGCGGTCGTCTTCGGCGTGCGCCTCGGCGTCTCGGACCATGCGGTCGATCTCCTCTTTGGAGAGTGACGAACCACCGGTGATGGTCATGGACTGGGTCGCACCGGTCGCGGTGTCCTTCGCCGAGACGTGCACGATGCCGTTGGCGTCGATGTCGAACGTCACTTCGATCTGGGGTACACCACGCGGCGCCGGCGGGATACCCACCAACTGGAACTTACCCAGCGTCTGGTTATACGAAGCCATCTCGCGCTCGCCCTGCAACACGTGCACTTCCACCGACGGCTGATTGTCATCGGCGGTCGTGAAGGTCTGGGACTTCTTGGTCGGGATTGTGGTGTTGCGCTCGATGATCTTGGTCATCACGCCACCCTTGGTCTCGATACCGAGTGACAAGGGTGTGACGTCGAGGAGCAAGATGTCCTTCACGTCGCCCTTCAACACACCGGCCTGCACCGCGGCGCCAATGGCGACCACTTCATCGGGGTTCACGCTCTTGTTGGGTTCCTTGCCCGTCACCTTCGTAATGAGCTCCTGGACCGCCGGGATTCGAGTCGAACCACCGACCATGATCACGTGGTCGATCTTGTCGAGGGTGAGCCCGGCGTCCTTGATCGCCTGGTCGAACGGCTTGCGGCAGCGCTCGACGAGGTCCGCGGTCAACTCATTGAACTTTGAACGCGTCAACTTGAGGTCGAGGTGCTTGGGGCCTTCGGCCGTCGCCGTGATGAACGGAAGGTTCACCTGGGTCTCTTGAACCGCGGAGAGTTCGATCTTCGCCTTTTCCGCAGCCTCCTTCAGACGCTGCACGGCCATCTTGTCACCCGAGAGGTCGACCCCTTCAGTGTCTTTGAACGACTTGATGAGCCACTGCATCACCGCGTCGTCCCAGTCGTCACCACCGAGGTGGGTGTCACCGTGGGTCGACTTCACTTCGAACACGCCGTCAGCGATGTCGAGCACCGAGACGTCAAAGGTGCCACCACCGAGGTCAAAGACCAGCACCGTCTGCTCCTGGCCGCCCTTGTCGAGGCCGTACGCGAGAGCCGCAGCCGTCGGCTCGTTCACGATGCGCAGTACCTCAAGACCCGCGATCTGTCCGGCTTCCTTGGTGGCGGTGCGCTGGGCGTCGTTGAAGTACGCGGGGACCGTGATGACCGCCTGGGTCACGGTGTCGCCGAGGTAGGCCTCCGCATCTCGCTTCAACTTCTGCAAGATACGCGCCGAGATCTCCTGAGCCGTGTACTTGGTGCCGTCGATCTCGACCGACCAGTTCTCGCCCATGTGACGCTTCACCGATCGAATCGTGCGCTCCGGGTTGGTGATCGCCTGACGCTTCGCAACCTCTCCCACGAGGACTTCACCGGTCTTTGAGAAACCCACCACTGATGGTGTGGTACGACCACCCTCCGCGTTGGGGATGACGACGGGCTCTCCCGCCTCGAGGACACTCACCACAGAGTTGGTGGTTCCCAGGTCGATTCCGACTGCCTTTGCCATGAACTGCTCCTTCACTCTTCAACGTCTCTGACTCGCCGGACCTTCCAGGAAGCGAGAACTTATGGAATCAATGTTACATAGTTGAGCCCCTCCTTGTCAAGAAATTGCACACCATCTTTGTCAGTAATTACATCAGTGCAAGTATTCCAAGCGAGTACGGCGCCAGAAAGCCCGGGGAAATTTGGGCCGTCAGTTCAGTCACTACGCTACAAACGTGCCAGATCTCATACTTTTGCGCCACGGTCGTTCTCTCTGGAACGACCTCAACCTCTTCACTGGATGGCAAGATGTCGACCTCGTCCCCGAAGGGGAGGCTGAAGCCCACGCCGCGGGTGTCCTGCTCGCCGGTGAGACAGACCTCGATCTTCGCATCCTGCACACCTCACTGCTCACCAGAGCAATCCGCACTGCCGAGATCGCGCTGCATGCCGCCAACCGCTCCTGGCTCCCGGTGCGACGCAGTTGGCGTCTCAACGAGCGACACTACGGGGACCTCACGGGCAAGGACAAGAAACAGACGGCGGACGAATTCGGTTTGGAGCAGGTGAAGCTGTGGCGACGCTCGTACGACGTGCCACCCCCTCCCATGGCCGAAGGCGACCCCCGCAACGCCATCAGCGATCCGCGCTATCGCGACGTGCCCGCCCAGTCACTGCCACGCACCGAGTGCTTAAAGGACGTCGTGGCCCGCGTCACCCCCTACCTCGCTGAGGTGATCAGTGAGGACCTGCGCAGTGAGGCGGTTCGTGGGGGCGCGGTGTTGGTGGTCGCGCACGGTAATTCGATTCGAGCGCTTCGAAAGGTGCTCCAGAACATCGCCGACGACGAGATCGCCGAATTGGAGATCCCAACGGGAATCCCCTACCGCATCAAGCTGGACAACGAACTCACGGTGCTCGAGGCCCGTTACCTGGGTGACCCCGAAGCGGCCGCCGCGGCCGCTGACGCGGTCGCACGCCAGGCGGGGTGAGCTGCGCCACCTGGGGACATCCGAACTCAGTCACGTTCGAGTAGTGCGAACACGAACTGTCGTCGCCACCTTCCATCAGTGACCACAAACGTCATCGAACCCAGTGTGCGACGGCCTAGGCCGTCGCACACTGGGCCGGTTGGGGGGTTAAACGGCTTCAGGACCTCGCTCGTTGGTGCGGATGCGCACCACGCGCTCGACGTCGGTCACCCAGACCTTGCCGTCCCCGACGGTGTCGGTGCGAGCGGCGTTGACGATCGCGTCAATGACCCCCTCGACCTGTTCGTCAGTGACCACGATCTCGATGCAGATCTTGTCGATGAAATCGAACTCGTATTCCTTGCCTCGGTAGATCTCGATGTGACCACCGGTGCGCCCGAACCCGCGCACCTGGCTCACGGTCATCCCGGTCACGCCGACTTCCTTCACCGCAACCTTGACCTCGTCAAGTTTGAACGGCTTCACGACTGCTGTCACTAGTTTCATCGTCTACTCCTTAGATGTTGTCGCTGTGCAAGTGGCTAGGACTCAATACTGGCTCACCGAACGTGGGCTCGGGGAACGCCTCTTCCTCGTGGATCGCAATGTCACCAATAGCGAGGACTTCCTCGGTTTCACGCAGCCCGCCCAGGACGAACTTCACGATGTAAAAGACCACCGCGGTGCCAACGGCGGTGTAGCCAATGATCCACAACGCCGCCAGCGTCTGCTCCCAGAGCTGGTGAAAGGAGTGGGTGTAGAACCAACCGCCCACCGAGAAGCCACCGGCTCCCTTGTAGTGCGCACCGGGCACGCCGTACTCGGTCATTCCAGGGTCCGCCAGGATTCCTACCAGCAGGCCTCCGATGAGTCCCGCGAAGCCGTGGGTGTAGACCACGCCCATGGCGTCATCGACCTTGGAGAAGGGACGCACCTTGGAGAGGAAGTTCCACGCAACCCACACGAGCGATGCGGCGATGAGGCCGACGAAGATCGCGCCGGTTCCGTTCACCCATCCCGCGCTTGGCGTGATGGCGACGAGCCCGCACAGCATGCCGTTGAGGGCGCCGAGGAACGTGGCCTTCTTCTGCTTGGAGAACAGCATGTCCATCAAGAGCCACGTGAGCACGCCCACCGCGGTCGCCACGTTGGTGTTGAGCACGGCCGCGGCCGCGTCGGCACCGGCGTAGAAGGGGTCACCTCCGTTGAAGCCATTCCAGCCGAGCCAGAGGATGCCCATGCCGACCGCGACCATCATGAGATTGCTCGGGAAGGCGTTCTCTCGATCCTGCCAGCGGCGCGGCCCGAGGATCGCGGCGCCAACGAAGGCGGCGACGCCGGCGCTCAGGTGGATGACGTAACCGCCCGAGTAGTCAACCGCACCCTTTTGCGCGAAGAAGCCGCCGCCCCAGAGCAGTGCCGCGTTCACGCAGTAGATCATGGTGATCCACAAGGGCACGATCAAGAGCCACGCCTTGAACTTGAGTCGTCCTACGAGACCACCGAGGAAGAGCAGCGGCGTGATCGCCGCGAAGACGAACTGGAAGTACGCCAGCGTGGCCGTCGGATAGTGGAACGGGATCAAGGTGTTCGCGCCCGAGACCGCCTGACCTTGTTCGGCGCCAGCTGTCGACAATGGCATGAAGTGGCCAATGAAGCCGCTCCAGAACGACCCCGTCGGACCGAAGTGCGCGAGTCGCCCGAACGCCATGTTGTAGCCCCACAGCATCCACACGACGAGGGTCAGCGAAAAGCCGGCGAACACCATCAACATGGTGTTGACGATCCACTTCTTTCGCACCAGGCCGCCGTAGAGAACGGCGAGACCCGGCAGACTCATCAGGCCAACGAGCGTGGCGGCGGTGAGCTGCCACGTGTTGTCGGCGGGATTCAGCCAACTGGGATAGGGGATGTTGGTCGCTAGAAAAGACACGTCCACTCCTTTTGATAACTAGGAGAGGGCGACGCTGACCTCAGGTTGCTGGCACCAGTGTGGCAACTGAGGATTTCAGTTTCGTTAGCGAAGTGTTTCGGCGATGTGAACTACGCCGACGGTGCGCTCGCGCCCGGTGCGGCACTCGGTGCCAGGGAGCGTTCCATCACCTGGGAGATGTCGAGCACCGACACCTCGTCGCCCTTGCCGTTCGCTTTCACCGCGTCGTCGATCATGATCATGCAGAACGGACACGCCGTCGAGACGACGTCCGCGCCCGTGGCGAGCGCCTCGTTGGTCCGTTCCATATTGACGCGCTTACCGATGTTCTCTTCCATCCACATGCGCGCACCCCCGGCGCCGCAACAGAATCCCCGTTCGCGGTGCCGCTCCATCTCGATCTGGGTGACGCCGGGAATGGCGTCGAGCACACTGCGTGGTTCGTTGAAGACCCGATTGTGGCGACCGAGGTAACACGGATCGTGGTAGGTCACGGTCCCCTTGTACGAAAGGCCGGGAACCAAGCGACCACTCGCCACGAGGTGACTCAACAACTCGGCGTGGTGGATCATCTCGAAGTTGCCCCCGAGGTCGGGGTACTCGTTCTTCATCGTGTTAAAGCAGTGTGGGCAACTCGCCACGATCTTCTTCGCGCCCACCTCTTGGAGCGTGGCGATATTGGCTTTGGCCATCTCTTGGAAGAGGTACTCATTGCCCATGCGCCGAGCGGGGTCACCCGTGCACGACTCACGCGGCCCAAGGATCCCGAAACTCACCCCGGCGCGGTGCAACATACGCGCGGTCGATTCGACCTGCTTTCGTCCGCGCTCATCGAGTGATCCAGCGCATCCCACCCAGTACAGGTACTCGATGTCGTCAGGTATCGGCCCATCGAAGACGGGCACCTCGAAGTCGAGCGCGCTGAGCCACTCGGTGCGCTTGGAGGACCCAAGGCCCCACGGGTCGCCCTGGTTCTCCATGTTGCGAAGCAGGAGACCGGCTTCGCTCGGGAACCTCGACTCCATGAGCACCTCGTAGCGGCGCATGTCGATGATCGCGTCAACGTGTTCGATGTCGACGGGACACTGTTCGACACAACTGCCGCAGGTCGTGCACGACCACAACACATCAGGATCGATCACCGTTGGCACCAAGGTCGCAACGTCACCCGTGGCGTCGCCCGAGAGCAGACGGTCCGCTGACGCGAACATGTTCTCACGCAGGCCCATGATCAAAAGCTTCGGACTGAGGGGCTTACCCGTGGTCCATGCGGGACAGACGGACTGACAGCGGCCACACTCGGTGCAGGTCGCGAAGTCCAGCATCTGCTTCCAGGTGAAGTCCTCCATCTTGCCGACGCCAAAGACTGTGTCCTCAGTGACGTTCTCCATGTCCATGTCAGGCGTCTTGTCAAGGCCACCCAAGGCGCGCGGACGGCGTGACACCCCGACGTTGATCGGTGCGAGAAAGATGTGCAAGTGCTTCGAGTACGCGACGAACACCAAGAAGCCGGCGATCACGCCGATGTTGGCGAGGATGAAGACCGCCTCGAGCACGCTGTTGACGCCGTAGCCGAGCGGGTGCAGCCAACTGGCGACGACCTTGCTCGCGAAGGCCCAGGACGAGGCGTGGCCGAGGGTGTGTCCAGGGATCGGCGCGTACCCGACCCACCCGGTCGGGCCCTGCATGAAGGGGAAATGGCCGGTGTTTATTTGGGCGCCGCGATAGATGAGCAGCGTGACGATGACCATCGAGATCATGAACAACGTCAACCAGGCCGCACCGAGGTGACTGCCGAAGAAGCGACTCGAGCGGTCCTTTCGTGACGGCGCATTCTTCACGCGGATGATGGTGAAGACCACGAGCGACACCAGCACCGCGGTCGCGAAGAAGTCTTCGACGAACGCCAGCCAGTTGCTACGACCAATGATCGGAATGTGGAAATCACGCTGGAACAGTGCGCCGTAGGCCTCGATGATGGTGGTCATCAAGACCGTGAAGCCCCACATCGTGAAGAAGTGTGCGAGCCCGGGCACCGTCCAACGCAGCAACTTGCGTTGACCCGCGACCTCAACGACCTCGGCCTCGCTCACTTTGGCGAAGCCCTGCCAGCGTCTCGGCGCGGGCTTACCGCTTCGGATCAGCCGTGACAACCAGTAGAAGCGACGTCCCGCAATGGAGAATCCGATGACGGTGATGGCGAGTCCGATGATGATCCGAGCTAACACGTCTGTGCCTCCATCTATCGTCGCGTCATTACTTCTTGAAATTCTCCGAGTAGCGACTGGCGGTCGGGCCGCGCTGTCCGCGGTACTTAGA
>JAJXXA010000050.1 GCA_021781335.1 Actinomycetes bacterium | reverse complement strand
AGCTGACGCTGCGCGTGGGGGAGTCCGGAGGGTTCTTTAACGTTGGTTCGCGTCTCTCGAAAGAGCGTGCACTCGATCTCGATGCCGTGATCTTATGCACCCACGGGGGGCCGGGAGAGGACGGGACCCTCCAAGCGACGTTGGATCTTGCGGACGTCATGTACAGCGGGCCCACGGTCGCCGGTGCCTCGCTCGGTATGGACAAGTGGGCTTTCGGGGCAGTCATCGCGCACGCGGGACTCCCCACCTTGCCGCGGGTGCTGTTGACCAGTGACACCACGTCTTTGCCGTTCGAGGCGCCCTACATATTGAAGCCACGATTCGGCGGATCATCGATCGGGATCGATGTTGTGGCCGAACTAGAGACCGCCAAGGCACGTCTTCGCACCAACGCGCATCTCCAGCGCGGCTGTGTCGTCGAGCCATTTCGTCAGGATCTCTCCGACGTTCAGATTGCGCTTCGCACGTATCCAACGCTGAACCTCTCTTCCATCGAGCGACCGATTCGACGCTCCGCCACCGCAGAGATCCTTGATTATCGAGACAAGTACGTCGGCGGCGAAGGTATGGTCTCGGCGCCTCGCGAACTGCCCGCGGTGCTTGCAGAAGGTCAGGCTGAGCACATTGAGGCAATGGCGCGCTCTATTGCAGACTTGGCGTCAGTTCGCGGGGTCGCGCGCATTGACTTTCTTGTGAACGACAATGAGATCTATGTCAACGAGATAAACACGATCCCTGGTTCGCTCTCGAAGCATCTGTTCGTCGATCCGCCACTGCCATTCACACAGTTACTCGACGATTTGATTACCGAGGCGGTTGAACGACCATCCCACCACTACAGTGCCGCCGGCGCCGACGGACTCGTCTTGCGCTCGGCTGGGTCGATCGCTTCCAAACTGGCGTAGTCGTGGGACGCGAGCAATCGTCTCGATCAGTACATCGCTGAATGGGTCGATACGCAGTCCCTGCTGGAGAGACCAGAATGCCAATTCGTAGTCGCCTTGACTTGTTGCTTGATGGTGCAACAAAAGCGCTGCGTATTCTCCATCGCGCTGTAATTGGCCCAAGTGCCCTTCGGCGAGAAACCACTCGAACCCTCGCAGTGCGCTCGAGAGGGGTTCGCCCTGCACCAATTGGAGCGCTTGGTGGGCGAGTAGTGACGCTTCAGGCACCGCGAGCGAGCGCGCGCGCACGATGAGGGCGTGAAAGAGCGCGACATCACTGGTCACACTGTGGGTCTCGTAGAGGCCCGACGAGCTGACCGGGTGCAAGAGGGTTCCCGCGGCATCAGTACCAAGACTTCGACGCACGGCGCTCGCAGTGTTGGCGAGCGTGCGACTCGAAGCCTCTACGTCGGCGTAGCCCAGTACGCGAGAGCGAAGGCGCTCTCCCGTAACCGGTTCGTCGTGGTGCAGCGCCAAGTAGGCGACCATCTCGACGCAGCGACGCCGAAGCGTAGGAGCGAACGGCTCGCGTAGTCCAATGACCGTGGGGCTCGCGCGCAGCAATTCCACTCGAACCTCGGTTCGCGTCGTAATGGCTTCGCGCGAAGCCAAGCTGGTGTCAGGCGCGCTCTCATCGGGGGTGGCGGTGCTGAGGGTGACGCAACTGGAGCGAAGTTCGTCGTCAATGCCGGGCGCGAAGCCGAGATACACCACGGTGACGTTGTGCAGCGCACGTGTGGCGAGCGCGCGAAGGAGTTCAGACTCACTGCGAGCGAACGTGAGCCGCCCGTCGTGGAGGGCGACGATTGACTCAGTTATCTCGACTTCGGACCAGAGCGGGTCGACCGATAGGGTGCCGCCCTCTCGAGAGAATGCGAAAATCGCTTCGTCACCAGTGGCGAGAAGGCAACCCACGAGGGGATCGTTGTCGTGCGAGAGTTCTCCGTTCTCGAGAGCCCCCGAAATGTGGATCACGCCGCTGCGCTCTGGACCAATGAGGAATCGAAGCCGTGCGACGAGGGTGGGGTCGAGCGAGCGAAGCGCGTCGATGAGTTCGTCAATTTCATCGTCGGGACACTCGAACTGGTGTTGTCGAAGGGCGTCATGGCGACGTTTCGCGGCAAGAGCCATGGGCAGAGCGCTCAGTACCGATATTGGCTCGCGTGGGGAGAGGGGAGACCGCGCCGGTCCACTCTGGTCCGATTCATTGGTGCGAGTCGAGCGCGACGTCGGTGTTTGTCGCATGCGAAACGGTGATGGCGCGTCGCTCGTGCGAGATGTGAGGGGCCCCTCGCGGTGGGAGATCGGATCTTGCGCGTGCAGAAAACCCGGCACCAGAAATGACAGTAGGGCTACGATCAAGCCCGCCAACCACGCGCTGCCGCTGGTGGAGATTCCGGTACCGCTACGCAAGCGCGAGACGTTTCGCCCGAGTTGTCCAAGGAACGCGAGCCAGAACAGAGCGAGACAGACGAGCAGGCCCCGTACGAGGGTTCCGTGGGTTTGTTCGCCCGCGATCCCCCACTTTGTGACGACGACGTAGGGGAGCAACATGAAGTACAGGGCGAGGCCGATGCCGTGAAGCGGCCCGGCGGCGAAGCGTTTTACCGAGTTGGAGTGAGTCGCCACGAGGGCAGCACCTCGTGATCCGTTGACGTGATCATCAGTTGACAATCCTGGTGGAGTGTGAGTGTAAATCTGGTTGCCACCGCGTACGTGGAGCCAGCGCAGACCAGGACCCCGAGTGTGGGTGAGCTCGTGGTGATCATCCACGAGCCGGGCCCTTCGAGTGGGACGTCCGCGACTGGTTGGGCCGCGCTGAGAGTTCCTGCGAGCACGCCGCTCGCGACGTTCTTGTTGGGCGCGAGCGCGAGTGGCCTCACGATCGAACTTGTCGGCGCGACGTAAGTTTCGCCGGGCATCGCGACGTAGGGCACCCTCGTTGTTGTGGTTACTCGTGAGATTCGCCGCTGAAGCGTGGAAACGACGGTCGTTGATGTCCTCGTCGTCGTGGGCGCCGAGGCCGGGTTCGTTGTAGTGATTGCTCGCATTGAGCTCGTGCTCGTTGAACTCGTGTTCGGCGAACTTGAGGCGTTCGTGAGGGTGAAGACGAGTATCAAGAGGAGTAGTGGACTCGACAACATGACCAAGTGCGCTGCTCGAAACGGGGATCGAAGGTCTGACATGGTTCTCGCAGGATAGAGGTAATGGTGGGTAATTGCTATTCATGATGTTCTTCACGTACGCCTTCTAGATCAAGTGGCGCACAGCGAAGTGCTGCAACTCTGCTCGAAGTGATCCGGGAGAACTGTGATCGGTGGCCGCCAACTCGTGCAGAGTCCGTCCTTCGAAGACCCTTTCGTAGGTGAGACGCGCGATCCTTTCGTACTGGCTGCCGCGAAAACTGCCCAAACGGGTGAGGAGAGGAGAGTCCTCATGGGCCGACTCGTCACCTTGTTCAAAATAGGAAAGTGCGTTCACTGCGGCTTTCTCCTTCAAGAGCCAACGACGTAGACGACCACGAAGCGCCGAAAGGAAGTCGGGCGCTGCGTACTGACGCGACTGCCCGGCCCAATCCGCGATCAGCTCACTTGCGAGACCCAGCGCCATCGAGAGGGTTTCGCTGGGATCGCGGATGATTCCCTCGCCGAAGCGAAGTTGGCGACAGACGCTCACGACGCCGGGCAGCATGGTCTGAAGCAGTGTGCGCGCGATCAGCGGATCACCTGCGCATTCGAGCAGTGCCTGGACCAATGCCGCACGCTCAAGGACGCTGCGCCCGCCTCCGCGTTCAAGGATGTGCACGACATCGCAGAGATCGTCCAACGTCTCCAAGCCGAGCTGTGGCGAGTGATCGATGAGCGCCCGCAGCGACGTGCGTGCCTCGTTCGTGCGCCCCTTGCGCTCCCATTCACTTCGCAGTTGGCCCAATACATCGGAGTGGTGTGTCATGGTGACCAGTACAGGTCAAGGCACGCACAGTTTCACACCCACGAGAGCGCCAGAAGAGGGTACATTTCTGATGACTAGTAGCGTGCACTTTCCAACGCATATTCGAGCGACCTAAGGTGGGGAAATGGATATCGAAGCCTTTTACGAACAGAACGAGGCGCGTCGTGAAAGCGCTGAGTTCGAGTTTGGTTCTGAGTGGACCGACGCGTCTGACAACGAGTATGAGTTGTCGTGGGTGGAGGCGACGGGCGAACTGTATTTGATGGTCGAGCCCGAAGCTTTGATCAACGAAGACATCTTCGGCGATTTCCTGGTCTCGGACGAATTGATCAACGACTTGACTGTTGTCGTGATCGGTAAGTCACCGTCACTCGCCGCCCTTGAGGACCAGCTTCGAGGGTGGGAAGACGCCATGCTCGAGGAGAACTCGCTCGCGTGGCTCTACGAACGTTTTCCTCAGTAGCGCTCACAAATAGGGCGTCGAGGAGTTCGCTACCTTACAGAGTCGGGTCAGTGCGGGTACGAGGTCTTGCAGTGGGACGCGTTCGGCCTCGTTGATGGTCGTCTGGAGCGGGTTCCAACTGCCATCCAGTGATGTGGCGTTGGCCGCGGCTTGGGTCCCCTTCAGCAGCTCGCTCATTGCGTCGGCACGAAGTTTCTCACGCTGTGCGGTGGTCAATCCCGATGCCTCGCTTTGAGCCTGCAGATGAAGTGCACGCCCCACAAAGCCGCACGAGAGCCGCGCCTGGGCCACCGCGCCGCCCGAGCCGCACGAACTCAAGGTGAGCCCCGCCGCGAGCAGCGTTACCGCAACGCTCGCGCGCCTTACGCGAGCCACGAGTCGGCGGCTTGCAGCAAGAAATCGCTCACACTATGGCCGCGCTCGAAAATGTCACATAACGGATCCTCGCCTCGAGCAACTTGGCTGAGAGAAATGGCCCGTCGGGCGATGATAGAGATACGCCGCTCGCTTCCTTCGGTGGGCGACGCGAACGAATCAGTTGCGGTGACTTCAAGGGGCATCTCAAGACCACCGATCGGTGCGAGGTCGATGGCGAGTCGCAACAAGTCAGGACCGTGCGGCATAGGTGGCAAGGTCCACGTGAGCACGAGGGGGAAATGGAATTCGTCAGGCGGATCCACTTCGTCTGGGAGCCCGAGCACGGCGTCTTCGAAGGCCAATAGCGTTCGAGGATCGACGTCGAGCTCAATGTGAAGATCAATCGGACCCCCACAGCCGTCCTCAGGATGAAGATCCACCTCCCACGCTTGACGCAAGGAATAGGTTTCGACGAAGTGACGTTCATCGTGAACGTGGAATCCGTGAGTAACCGCGTGGTCCTTCAGGTCTGCGACGAAACCAGCAACATCAATGGCGGCCATTACCCATCAGGTTAGCCCCTATGCAACTACCTTGATTACGTGACTGAATCGATTCTTAGCGACCTTCGCGCGTGTGCGCTGGAGATTGGTGCAGTCGTCCAATCTCATCGTGGGCGAGGATTCTCGGGAATTCGAGAGACGCAGTATCACTTGGATATCGCGGCCGACGAGGTCGCCCTGCGGATGCTGAGGGGAAGCGGTTATCGGGTGGTGAGTGAAGAATCGGGCGCGACGGGTGACGAGAGTGTGACGATCGTGGTCGATCCAATCGATGGTTCAACGAATTGTGATCGTGGCGTCCCGTTCTATGCGACGAGCCTCGCCGCTTTTAGAGGCAGTGAACTCGTGGCGGGACTAGTAATGAACCACTCGACCGGGACGATCTTTGAAGCCGAGAAGGGTGGCGGCGCTACGCGCGATGGCGAGCCAATCAGCCCGAGCGGAGCTCACACGATCGCTGATTCAGTGATCAGCTTCTCGGGGTGGCCTTCGCGAGACCTGGGGTGGGCACAAGTGCGAGCTCTCGGCGCGGCGAGCCTGGAGATCTGTCTCGTCGCAGACGGATCGCTCGACGCGTTCACGGTTGCGCAGAATTCCACGCTGAACCCTTGGGACTATTTGGCCGGCTTGCTGGTCGTACGCGAAGCGGGCGCGGTCGCGAGCGATTACCGTGGCGAGCGACTCGACATGTTCGAAGCGAAGGTTCGTCGGCCTATCTTTTGCGCCACGAGCGAATTGCTTGCCAACATCCTCGAGGAAGGTCCGCTCTAGCGACTTATTGTTGCGATGAGTGAATCACTTAAGATGCGACCTCGCTCAAGTGGAGCTCGCCACTGCAACTTCATCTCTTCAATGAGTCCCACCAGGTGCTCAATCGCTACTGAGATGATGCGCTCGTCATCTGTTCGTTGCGACGCGTGAGGGGTTTCAATGCCCTCTTCCAGGAAGTCGATGGCGACCGCGTAATCGTGAAGCTCTCCCAGCACTGTCTGCACTGATTCGAGTTCGCGAGCCAGACGACGCGCGGTTTCACCCATTAACGCGCTAGCGGTCTCGGCGCAGTATCGTCCCCGTTTGGAGAGAATTCTGATCTGGTGTAGTTGAAGGTTGGATGGCGCGTTGCCGAACTCATCAGCCGCATTGAACAACTCGCTGAGGGTGTCGGTGAGGCTCGGCCCGATCATCTCCATCGCTGGACGCTGGGCGGCTGCGCGAAGTGGGGGGTGCACCACGGCGTCACTGAGGCGCACGACCAGTTGTCGATATCGTGTTGAATCGAGCAAAGCGTCGACCGCCCTATTACCTTTTGCTTGCATGCCATTCAATCGTTTCAGCACTGAGAGGGGCAGCGAAGACTCCAGAAGTGCATTGACGTCATCGAGCACCTCGCCCAGCACGTCCGCATCGCGTTGACGACCAAGAACTCCGCCGGTCCATCGAAGCTCGCGTAAGAAATAACGAAGTGGGGCCGGTTTCATCGCGCGAGTCATGATGCGCAACTCCGAGCGAAGTCGACGTGAACCCACGCGTAACTGGTGCACACCTTCTGGATCACGCTTTTGGCGTGCGATGGGGTCCGAGCGCAGAAGCAGAGCGACCTCGACACCCAACAACGAGCGCAGCAACTGCTCAGCGTTGAGTGACTCGTTGGATTGCTCATCAGCCAGTTGTTGACTCACCGTTGCATCCTTACTTAGTTTGCCGGTCCGCGCAATCTGACGAGTGTTTGTGGTAGCGAAGCCTCACCGGTTCGCTACCAACGCGGCGACGTCGCCTCGAAACAGAGTCGATCGAAACTAATGATGGCGAGACCAGTAGGCGTTCGCGCGGTGCCCGACTCGCCGTGATGCGGTGTGCATCTCTTCGTGGGTCTTGCCTTTGGTCTTTTTCGTAGAGGGAATCCATCTGGAGAGTTTGAATTTTGACATAATTCCTCTTTTCTCCTCGCAATTTCAAATGTAATGCTGAGACCACGGACATGCATAGAGTCCTTTGGCCGGGTGATTCACGCGAAGAGAGCATCAATTGAACACCGAATCGAGACGAGACTCGTGAAGGCATAGTCCGTCGGCCTATGACCAAGTAGGATATTCCACTCCGGGCGCTTAGCTCAGTTGGTTAGAGCAGCTGATTTACACTCAGCAGGTCGGGGGTTCGAGTCCCTCAGCGCCCACTTCGGAGCAGAAGAAGAACCGGGTTTGATTGCACAGGCACCGGTGCGATTTTTTTTATGAAGTTCACCGTCCACGAAGTGAACTTGGTCGCATGTCGCGTCACTCAGACGGTAATAACGTGAATCAGTTCTTCGAGGCCGACGAAGTCGCCCGGGTTACGCGTATAGAGTTCTAGGCCATTGGCGTGAGCGATTGCGGCGATGAGTAGATCCGCCATTCGCGATCGATGCGTGCGGCCGGTACTCGCAACGGCAGCAACAATCTGGCCAAAACTTCGCGCAGCGGCTGCGTCGAAAGGGATTGGCTCGAAGGTTGCTTCAGTTTGCTGCAGGCGCGCCTGACGAATTGATTGCTCGGTGACAGTGGATGCCAGAATTGGACCGGCAGCCAATTCGGCAAGTGTGATCGCGCTGACGGCGATCTCCTCAGGCAGGGCTGTTTGGACCGATGGATCATCCCAGTCAATGACTACTGATGTGTCAAGTAGCCCCGTGGTCATCTAGAGATCCTGATTGATGAGGTTGTCGAGATCGGCCCGAAAGAGCTTCGCATCGATACCAAGCTCAGTATCGATGAAATTTGCGATGCTGGATTTCGGGACTACGGTGCGTCGTAGCGCACGAAGAGGGAGCAATTCAGCTACTGGGATGCCATTGCGGGTTACAACGAAACTCTCGCCAGCGACCACCTCATCGATTACTTTGGCGTTGTCATTGCGCAGTTCACGTTGAGCGATGGTCTTTGTCATGAGGAAAGTGTAGCACATTGTGCGACGACTTGCTACAGGCTGGAATACTACGCTCGAGGGTGTTTGCCGACCAGGCAGTTCAAGTGGGCAAATTACTCACCAACGAACGAAGAGTCCTCTATTTGGAATCCTTTGGTTCTTATTGTGTGACTCAAGGTCCACCGACCGGGACGGTGCGCGAACCGCATCGCCCGCCATGGCGTCGCCAGCCAAAGGCACGCGAAAGACGGGTTGATTGGCGGCTCTTCGGATTCTGACGGCGTTGCGCCTGTCCAACTCGAATTTCGTGGATGAGGGCCTGCAAGAGTGATTTAACGACAGCCGGTTGTTTACGTCGAAATCATATTTTCGGACATGACAAGGGCCTGAGACGCCCGACGGGAACCTTCGGCTCCCGTCGGGCGCCGCTTGGGAAGGTACAACGGCGAGGCGTGTGAGAACTTTCTTTACGTATTCAAAAGTGGAGTTTTTTTAACACTGAATCTGAGGCCAGGGCCAAGAGGCGTCACTACAGGATCAACCCTGATTTCGCCCTCATCCATCAAATCGATGTCAACCTTGTGCCCACTCAGCCAAACACGGAGAGATTCTCTTCCCCGTTGGCGTGCAGCCGCATCTGTTCCAGCCACCTTCAAAACAGGTTTCCACTCTTCAGAGAATCTCACAAGGAACGAGACTTTCCTTTCCGGTTCGAAGTCCAAGCAGTTGGACGACTGAAATCAAGCTGTTGAGTCCTTTGAAGGACATATTTAGGAATGTACATCAACGGGGACTGATTGGTAATCCACCCAATCGCCAGCACCTATGTAATGCCAGAAAATCGCCGTATAGTTGCCTGCCGGAACGTCTTCATCGAGTGTCAGATCCAAGTACAAAAATGTGTCTAAAGGCACATTGACATCCGGTGTGTTTGCCAAAGCGAAACCATCCGGCTCCATAATTTCAAGATGACCGGTGATGCCTCCATACAGCAACCGGTTATAAAATGTGGAATCCATCGTGTTCACGTATAGGCCCGAACCATTTACGTTCAAACAGAGTTCGGTGTCGTCCAAACCACTAGTACCAACGCAGTTCGTTGCCGTGTCAGGTTGAATCGCGATTTGAAGAGCCGCACTCGTGCTAAGCCCTGAATTCTCACTAATTGGCGAAACTGGCGAAGCTCCCGCGGGATACGAAATGATCACGCTGGCTGAAATGAGTGCCATGGTGCTTGCCAAGAGACCGAATACCGTCTGCTTCCTATGAATTCTGCTCTTCAAATGCCTCACGCCCATCTCCTTTCGATATGGGGCAATCTGGACAACAGCAACCTACGCTCTTGCCTTCAGGGAATCTATGGAGTCGCGTTTCGAAATCAAGTTTCTAAATATGACTCGGTTCCCTGCTTTAGAGGCTGGTGCATTGCGGTTGCAGTACACCGGACGTAATTAACGCCCTGACGAGTCGGTTCTTATTGTGTCCCTCAAGGTCCACTCCGGAACAGAAAAAGAACCGGCTCTGATGACACAGGCCGCTGGTAAGAAATGAATTATGAAGTTCACTGTCGCAGTCACCCACGAAGGGCCTTGGTATGTCGCCAGGTGCCTTGACGTCGACGTAGTAAGTCAAGGTGAGACGGTTGATGAGGCTGTCGCGAATCTCGAAGAAGCGCTGGGCTTGTACTTCGAAGGGGAGGACCTCCCCGACTCAATA